>CAZBBU010000068.1:0-7304 GCA_964489965.1 uncultured bacterium | reverse complement strand
GTGCGGTGTGCTGAAACGATCCTGACCACGTGTGGCACGCCGAACTCTCTCAGCAGCTGGTCCGCCGGTTGCATGGTGCTCCAGTCGCTGCGGCTGCCCATCACCAGTGCCACGAGCGGCTGCCTTTGCGACTCATTGCTGTTCATTTCCATAGCTCCTGCCCTTCGGCCACGGCCGGCCGTCCCGAACTTGCCCGGCGCAGCCGGTCGGTGACGGCGGCCCAGTCGGCAGCGGCCGGCGGTTCCTGCACAAGGATAACGTCGACCGTGCCGTCCAGCTGACGCAGGGCTGCGTACAGTTGCCGGCCAAAGCCGCTCGGACTTTCCGGCAGCTGCAGCCAGCTGCCGACGAAACCGGCTGGAGGCGCCTCTGTGGCGATGACGCCGGTGCCCGCAGGCAGACCGCCGGCGTTGAGTCGCAGCCAGCTGCGCTCCGCGAGCAGCGTTCTGGTGACCGGCGCGTAATGGCTGCTGAGACTTCCGGACACCCGCGGTGCGTCGGCAGCAGGGCTGCCATGCATGGGTTCCTCGAGCACCGTCTGCAGTTCTGCCTGGGTGATGGCACCGGGTCGCAGGACGCGCGGCAGAGGACCGCTCAGGTCTACGATGGTTGACTCCAGTCCCACCTGGCTTGGTCCGCCATCCAGGATGAAGCGGATGCGGCCGTCGAGTTCTGCGAACACGTGTGCCGCAGTTGTAGGGCTGATGCGTCCGAAGCGGTTGGCGGACGGCGCAGCCAGCGCCAGGCCGCTGCGGGCAAGCAATGCCCGGGCCATCGGATGGGCCGGACTGCGCAGCGCCACCGTGTCCTGACCACCTGTGATCGAATCGCTTGCCAGTTCCGAGCGTGGGAGCACCATCGTCAGGGGTCCGGGCCAGAATGCTGCCGCCAGACGCTCGGCCCTGGCCGGGGTCGCGGATCGCGCGCCGGTCCAGTCCGTCAGTTGTTCCACTCCGGCCAGGTGCACGATCAGCGGGTGATCACTCGGTCGGCCCTTGGCAACGAACACGCGGCTGACCGCAGTCTCGTCAAGGGCGTTGGCGCCCAATCCGTAAACCGTCTCGGTCGGGAAGGCCACCAGCTCGCCAGTCTTCAGCGCCGCCGCCGCCCGCTCCAGGTTCTCTTCGGTTGCGCTCAGCAGCTCGGTTGTCACTCCGTGGTCCATCGTCACCCCACAAGTATTATCCGCAGGTCATTGACGTTGGTGCCCGTGGGCCCCGTGATGAATGCGTGGTCGTGCCGGCTGAACCAGCCGCCGCTGTCACCTGCGCTGAGTGCTGCCCGGGCTTCTTCGATGTTGGCGACCGCGGCCAGTCCCGGCGTCACGAAGGCACCGGCTGCCCGGGAACTCCCGTCGATGCCGTCAGTGTCTGCCGCCAGCGCGGCCACCCGTGGCAGACCCCAAAGTTCTACCGCCAGCGAGAGAGCGAAGGTGCTGTTGCGCCCTCCGACCCCGCCGGCACCCGCCGGCAGGCGAACGGTGGTCTCGCCACCGGATATCAGGGCGCGCGGTGTCGCCGGTTGCGTGTCCCCGGCCAGCAGTCGGCGCACCAGCTCTGCCTGGCTGGCTGCAGCACTGGTGCTGTCACCCGTAACCGCGTCAGACAGCAGATCGGGCTCGTAGCCGTCCTGTGCCAGCGAAGCCGCGGCGGCCTGCAGGCTCGCCAGGCCGCTGGCGATCACCTGCGTGTCAGCTTTGATCCTGGACGGCCGCCAGGAAGCCTTGAGCTCGCGTAACCTCTTCGTCACCGCCGGCAGGTCGATCTGCAGCCGCTCCAGGATCTCAAGGGCATCAGCGGGACCATCCGGGTCAGGGACAGTGGGCCCGGAACCGATGGCAGCCAGGTCATCACCAACCACGTCTGAAATGGCCAGCGTCACGACCCGGGCCGGCGCCGCCGCGGCGGCCAGTCCGCCGCCCTTCAGCAGGCACAGCTTGCGGCGCACCGTGTTCATCTCGGTTATGTCGGCCCCCGAGCCCAGCAGCAGTTCTGCCACCTTCCGCAGGTCACTCAGACCCAACCCGTCCGGAACCGTGAGCAACGCTGATGCCCCACCGGACAGCAGCACCAGCACAAGGTCACTCGCCTGCAGGTCCTCAAGTTGGCCCAGTACCGCATGACCAGCCTGCACGCTGCCCGCGTCCGGCAGGGGGTGACCCGCCTGGAACCACTCGAGTGGCATGGCCCCGTCAGGCTGGCCCACCGGTGCTGCCACTACTCCGCTGATGCTGACTCCCGTCGGGAGGTAGTGGGCAAGTGCAGCGGCCGCCATCGCCGGTGCGGCCTTGCCGGCCGCGATCAGCACAAGCCGGCCCTGTGGCGGGGCAGGCAACCTGCCTCGCAGGGCGATGGCCGGATCGGCCGCTGCCAACGCGGCGTCCCAGGCCCGGGTGAGTACTTCCCTGTAACGGCGATCGGTCTCCAGCATCAGGGCAGGTTACAATGAGCGCCGTGCTGGGACTATTCCGCAGGCAGAACCCCGCGTTCAGGGATGACGGAAATTTCCTTCTTACCCGCGTGCGCACTGACCGTATTGGTGAGGTCATACAGGTCCGCCTGTCCAAAACCAGTGAGATGAGCGTTGAGGCCCGTGGCTATTTCGTCCGCAAGGTGCTGGTAGGTTCCAAGACTCTTGACCAGGCGATCCTGGAAGTCACCATGAATCGCGCCCACAAGGTGCTGAACGTCACGGTTGACGGTGGCAGTCTGATTCCCGTGCGCGAGTGGGATGACAGCAACACCTGATCCTCAGGCATGACCCCTGCTGCTGACATTGACCCAAACAGTCAACACGAGCCGGCTCACGGCCACAAGGTGCGGGCCCTGGCAGCACCCGTCCTGCAGTTGCTGTACGCGCATTACTACCTGACGAGGCCGCCGGGCAGCCGGCAGCTTCTGGTGCCGGAATGGCGCCAGCGGCTCGAGGCGCGGGAACCGCAGTTGGTGGCCGACCTGGCCGCCAGCGCGCAACCTCAGTCCGGCAGGCACCAGCTGTTCTCATTGGCCTGCGAGCTTGGCTACTGGGAAGACGCCGATAACGAGCGCTTCATCACCGATCTGCCCGAACTGCCCGCCAGACTCCTGGAACTTCTGGAACAGGAACCTTCGCGGCAGGTTCAGCCGGAGCTGGAGGCGAACATGCGCCAGCTGGTTGAAGAGCCCGGCCGCTGGGTGGAGCTGCTCACCCGCCTGAGGTTCGCGCTGATCGACGAATGGAATGTTGCCGGCCGGGATACGGTCCGCGCGCACTGTGCGCAGTTCGAGGCCAAGTACCGGGCTGGCGGGGACGTCATCAAGGCGCTTCCCTCCTACCACTTCATCCGCTTCGAGAAGACGGCCACGTCCATCCGCTCGGCAGCCGAGCACAAGGAGCTGCTGGTGGTCCCCCTGTACTTCGCGGCCTCCGGTGGTTTCTCCTTCGACGCGGGCGGACGCCGTTTCGTCGGTTTCGGCCTCGCCTCCGAGAACCTGTTCGATGACACCCGCAGCAAGGCGGAGCGTGAGGCCAAAGGCATCAAGGCGCTGGCCGATCCTACCCGGCTGCTGCTGCTCACGCTCATCGCCCGTTATTCAGGTTTCGACCTGACCGTGGGTGACCTGGCCCAGTACCTGGAAGTGAGCCAGCCGACGGTGAGCGGTCACCTCAAGGTGTTGCGGGAAAGCGGTCTGGTTGAAGTTGAGCGGCGCGGAAACAGGTCGCTGTACCGCCCGGACGCGGCCGCCATCAGGGAACTGCTCTCAGATATGGCGGACACGCTTCTGCCTCACTGAAACTCAGGTCATTGGGCGCTGGCCAGGTCGGGCCGCAGTACCGTTGCGCCCCGCAGGTAGATGTGTTTTATGTCCGCCTGCCTGGTGCGCGTGTTCAGCTGCATCATCACCCTGATGGCGCGCGGCGTTCGGTTCGGCACGTTTATCTCCGAATTGCACATGAGTGGCACCTGCGTCATGCCGATGGCCCTGGCCGCCTCAGCCGGGAAGGTGCTTACCAGGTCGGGCGTGGTGGTGAAGAATATCGAGCCGATAGTCTCGAAATCACTGATGTCGTTGGCTTCAAGCATGGCCACCAGCAGTTCACGGGTGGCTTCCAGGATGAGTTCGGGCTCGTCACGCTCAACCGTCGTGGCACCCCGAACACCACGCATCATGTACGGTTCGGAATCCATTCCGGGCAGTTTACCGTCCTGCAGCGAGTTGCTGCGGCGAGTCAGTCCTGTGTAATGCTGGCACGCCACTCTGTACGTGCTCCAGCGCGGCCAGGATGGTGCGTTCGTCTGAACCTTCCAGCACGGCTGACTCGCTCAGATGGCGACGCCAGGCGCGCGCGCCGCGCATTCCGCCGAACATACCCAGGAGTGGCCTGATCAGCACGCGAAACGGAACGCCCTCGGCAAGCCGGTCGCTGACGTAGGGCAACCACGACCTGACCGCCTGTTCACTGTTCCCGTTCGGATCCTGGCTCCCGAAGAAGGTGCTGTCTGCCCGTGCCAGCATCCAGGGATTGTCAGCGACGGCCCTGCCGATCATCACACCTGCGATACCACCGGCTGCCAGCAGCTCACTCGCCTGTTCCAGCGTCTTCACACCGCCGTTGACTTCGAACTGAAGTTCAGGCCTGAGCTCCGCCAGCTTGCTCACGAAGCCGTAGTTGAGCGGTGGTATCTCGCGGTTCTCGCGTGGTGACAGGCCCTGCAGCCAGGCTTTGCGGGCGTGCACGCTGAAGCGGTTCACGCCAGCTGCAGCCACCGTGTCAACGAACCTGAGCAGCGAATCGAAACTGTCTGTGTGATCGACTCCGATACGGTGCTTGACCGTGACCGGCACGGGAGCGGCGGACTGCATCGCCTGCACCAGCTCCGCCACAAGCTCGGGTTCCAGCATCAGGCAGGCACCGAACCTACCGCTCTGAACCCGGTCCGATGGACAACCCACGTTGAGGTTCAGTTCGCGGTAACCGGCCTGGAAGGCGATGCGGCTGGCCTCATGCAGGCCGTCCGGGTTGGAACCGCCAAGCTGCAGCACCAGCGGTTCCTCGCCCGGGTCAAAAGCGAGCAGCCGCTCGGCGTCGCCGTGTCGTATGGCCTGTTCCGTGACCATTTCCGTGTACAGCAGCGTCTTGCGGGTGATGGTGCGCAGAAAACTGCGGAAGTGCCTGTCAGTCACGTCCATCATGGGCGCGACTGACAGTGGCGGCATGGGTTTCATGCCGCCGGAGCCGGCACGCGCCTGGGCGCCCGGAAGGTGATGTTCTCCCACTCGCCCTCTTCTATCAGTTCCAGACCGGGATTCAGGCTCCTGAAGTAGGCCACGATCTCCTGCACCAGGTCATCGGGAGTACTGGCCGCAGAACTCAGGCCGATCGATTCCACGCCCTCAAGCCATTCGGGCCTGATGTCTGCCGCGCTCTCCACACGCCTGGCGTTGCCGCACAGGTCCTCGGCCAGTTCGAGCAGGCGCATGCCGTTGGAGGAGTAATCACTCGTGACAACCAGGAACAGGTCACAGCGGGGTGCCAGCTGCCTGACGGCGTCCTGCCGGTTCTTGGTTGCGTAGCACAGGTCGTCACGCGCCGGGATGACGATGTTCGGGAAGCGTTCACGCAGTATGTCGATGGTGCGCATGGTGTCATCCACCGACAGGGTCGTCTGGGTCAACACCACTACCTTCTCCGGATCCGGCACGGTGACCGTGTGCGGATCATGCAGCCGCGGGTCCTGCTTGCGGTTGCCGGCCACGGCCACGAGGGTGGTGCTGTCAGGCGCCTCACCGGAGGTGCCGATGACTTCCTGGTGGGATGCGCTGTCACCGATGAGCAGTATGTGGTACCCCTCACGGGCGTACTTCTTGGCCTCGTTGTGCACCTTGGTGACAAGCGGGCAGGTGGCGTCGATGGTGGCTAAGCCCAGGTCGGCGGCGTGCTGCCGGACCACTGGGCTGACACCGTGGGCGCTGAACACCACGGTGTCATCAAGTGTCCTGCCCTGGGCATCAAGTTCACTTCTTACCTTCTTGAGGTCACCGAGGTCTTCAACGAAGTGGACCCGGTGCTGGTCCTTGAGTCGTTCGACCACCGTGGCGTTGTGAACTATGGCGTGATACACGGGCAATTCGCCACGGCCCTCCTGGGCATTGGCCTCGGCAGCGTTCTCGACCGCCTGAATCGCCATGACCACTCCGGCGCAGAAGCCCCGTGGTTTGGCCAGGTAAAGCTTCTCTATCATGCGGTCAGCATACAGCCGGGTGCCCGGAACGGACGTTTCGCACCTTCCGGCCGGCAGTCGCATGGCCTACCAGCCGTCAGGGCCGCCAGTGGAGATAATGGGTCATGCAGCAACCTGAACAGGAGCAGCAGCGGCACCGTTCCGGACCCCGCCTGTTCACCTGGCTACTGTTACTGGTCCTGGCGCTGGTGGCCTGGGGTCTCATTCCCCAGTTCCCGGAGCCGGAACGGCAACTGGAGACTGTTCAGGCCGGCCCGCCGCCGGTGCTGGAAGCCAGCGGCAGGCTTCTGGAGGTATACGAAGCCGCGCGGCCCGCCACTGTCAGGGTTGAGGCCCATTGCAGCCTCGCGCCGGCAGAGCATGCGCCCGTCGGCATCGGAACAGGCTTCTTCATCGAGGAGACCGGTCGCCTGCTTACCGCCTATCACGTGGTGCGGGCGCAGCGGGTGGGTTTCTGTCCGGTCGTCTACAGGGCACAGACGCTGGATGGTGACAGCTTCGAGCTTGAACTGCTCGGCTTCGATGCCGTGCTGGACGTTGCAATCATGCAGGCCGATGTGGCCGGTCCCGTGCCGTTTCTTGAGCTGAGCAGCAGCCTGCCGGCCAGCGGCAGCGCCATCGTGGCCATAGGCAACTCGCGGGATGAGTTCCTGGAGGACAGGGCCGGTACGGTACTGCGTCGCAACGTGACGGCCAGTCAGGTGTCATTCGCCAGTGGCACGATCGAGACCACCGCCTCGCTGGCACCCGGCGATTCCGGCGGTCCGGTACTGGGGACCGACGGCAAGGTCGTGGGCGTGGTTTCCTACATCTCCTACCTGACCGAGAACCGGTCCGGTGAAGAGGGACTGATACCACGGCTGATCCGCAACACATTCGACCGGCCGGACTACACGTCGTACGCGGTTCCGGTGCTCACGGGCAGTGAACTAGCGGGCCGGCTGCTCAGCGGGCAGCAGCGTGACATTCCGGTGATCGGTTTCGAACTGCAGTACAACTACCACCCGAGCAGGGACGGCGGATTGCTGGGCGCCTCACCCGGAGTGGTGGTAGGCCCCGTACAGCCAGGTGGGCCGGGTGA
>CAZBBU010000067.1:7056-7307 GCA_964489965.1 uncultured bacterium | reverse complement strand
AACCGATAACCTTCCGATTACAAATCGGATGCTCTGCCTGATTGAGCTAGGGTGGCACTATCGACCCCAGGGAGGCAAATCCAGGCGCCTGATGGCGTCCGGCTGACTAGCCTAGCAAACGCCCGCAGAAGGTGTCAACAGCTACCCAAACAGGAGCCGCCGGCGCTACAATGAGCCCATGGGCATCGGTCCTTTCGGCTTCTGGGAAATCCTGGTCATAGCAGCCCTGGTGCTCCTGCTGTTCGGTCCGA
>CAZBBU010000067.1:2241-7009 GCA_964489965.1 uncultured bacterium | reverse complement strand
CCAGCAGGCGGCCGACGCCGACCAGGAAGCCAGCCAGCAGCGCACGACAGTGGAGCCGGCCGGCCGCCTGCCGGGCAGCCCCGCTGAGGAGACCACGCACCGCTAGTACTCTGCCTGACAGCCCTTGGTTTGCGCGGCCGCACGTGCAATAGTTGGCGGCAGTGTCCCGGAGCCCCAGCGAGCCAAGCCAGCCGGTCACTGCCAGGAGCAAGCCATGAACGAAGGAATCCCCGAACTCCGCAAGAAGATCGACGTGCTCAACCTGCAGATTCTGGAACTGCTGTCCGAGCGCGCCAAAATCGCGGAGGCCATCGGTGAGCTGCAGTCCAGCCAGCAGCTGAGCCACTATGACCCGGTACGTGAGCAGCAGATGCTGCAGGCACTTTCCGACGCGAATCGCGGCCCCTTCGAGAACGCCACAGTCCACAGCCTGTTCAAGCAGATATTCCAGGCGAGCATGCACCTTGAACAGCAGCAGGACAAGAAGAGCTACCTGACCTCACGCGAGAGGCACAGCGATGACACGGTGGTTAAGGTCGGCGAGGTCGCCATCGGCTCCGACCACTCTCCTGTCCTCATCGCCGGCCCCTGCGCCATCGAATCACGCGAACAGGTGGAGGCCACCGCGGAGTTCCTTGCATCACGCGGCGTCACCATGTTCCGCGGGGGCGCCTTCAAGCCCCGTACTGACCCTTACAGCTTCCAGGGCCTTGGCGTGGAAGGCCTGAGGCTTGGCCGCGAGGCCAGCGACCGTCACGGACTGAAGTTCGTGAGCGAGATCATGGACGCGCGTGACCTGGACGCCTTCGTCGAGTACGCCGACGTGCTGCAGCTCGGTGCACGCAACATGCAGAACTTCACCCTGCTGAAAGCCGTGGGTCGCAGCGGCAAACCCGTTCTGCTCAAGCGCGGCCTCTCGGCAACCATCGAAGAGTGGATGATGGCCGCCGAGTACCTGCTGCACGAGGGCAACCCCAACGTCATCCTGTGCGAACGTGGCATAAGGACCTACGAACAGTACACGCGCAACACGCTTGACGTTTCCGCCGTCGCCCTCGCCAAACTGCAGACCCACCTGCCCGTGTTCGTCGACGTGACGCACTCCGGAGGACGCCGCGATCTGCTTGTGCCGCTTACCAAGGCAGGCCTGGCGGTCGGAGCGGACGGCATCATGATCGAGGTTCACCCGAACCCGCAGGTCGCGCTGTCAGACAACAAGCAGCAGATCGACTTCGGCACCTTCGACAGCTACCTGGATGACACGGGCTACCACAAGAAGCTTTCCCGCAAGCGCCACGAGGTCTACGCCTTCTAGGCAGCCACGGGAAGCCGGGTCGTCCCGCCGTTCCTGTACAATGGGTCATGACTGTGACCACCTGGGTCTTCGAGGCCATCGAAAGTATCGGCAAGGATGGTGCCACCGTGCGTGACATCCAGCGGTACATCGATGAGCACCGGTTCGAAGAGTTGGCTCTGGACACCATTGAGTCCGCACTGGAGCAACTGCAGGAACAGGGCCGTGTGCAGCTGGATGGCACCCGTTACAAGCTGCAGGGCCGCACCAGCAAGGAAGATGCCCTGAAGAAGCTGTTCGGCGGCTGATTTTCAGCCGCCGACCTGCTGCACCGCTGACCAGGCAAGCCAGAAGATCAGCAGCACCACAAGCAGACGGGCAATGTGATTGGGAATGATCACGCGGGCCGTCACCAGCCTGGCGTGCAGCCAGGAGCTCACTGCCGTCAGCAGCAGCCCGGCACCAAGCGGCACCAGACCGGCTTCAATCCGGTAGATCAGCGTCACAAGGGCGATCACCAGGAGCCAGGACGCGGTCAGGAACAGCCAGGCAATCCAGCGGCGGCGATTCTGGGTCACCCAGGCCCCGAAGCCGTTGACCACGGCCAGGGCTGCGATGCCGACCAGGGCCGCCGCCAGCACCGTCAGCCTTCGGCTGCCGTGGCTGCCAGGTGGGCCGCCAGTTCATCTTCAGGCAGCAACATCTGCACCGTCACATTCGTTACCGGCTTGCGCAGCAGCTTCTGCACCTGACCGTACAGCCAGCGGTCATGCTCAACCTGGCCATCCTGCAGGAACACCAGCCTGCTGATGCTGCCCCGCCTGCCGAACCAGCGGGCAGCGCCCAATACCTCCTGATCACTGGCGGCCAGCCCATCCGCAACCCTGGCACCCTCCTCGCTGAGCAGCCGCGGGTCGAGCTGTGACTGCGCGATACTGACCGCATCCTGAACAGCCAGGCCGGCCAGCCGGCTGTCCACCAGCCATGGTTGCCCGATCACGGCCACGGCTTCCTGCTGGGTGACAGGCGGCACAGGACTGGGAGACGGCCGCAACAGGTTGCGATGCCGCTCCATGACCATGCGGGTACGCCAGCCGTCATGCAGCAGCCGCTGCAGGAATGTGACCGCCAGGGGCTCGACACTGTCAGCCAGCCGCACTGGCACGCCGAAAACGTTGGTGAGGCCGGCGGAGGTCGCCAGCATCTCCGGCAGTTCTGACGACCAGGGGTCCTGCGCTGCACCGCGACGCGAGGGCGAATCCTGGTTGGGGTGTGGCGCCACGATCACGTCACAGTCAGCCAGTGCCATTGCCTGGGCCGCAGCTACCCGGAACGGAAGCGACGGAATCTGCTGCAGGAACTTCTGGGGAAGCAGGGCCAAGACCCTATCGGTTTCAGCAAAGACTGTTTCCGCACCCGCGTCCGACGCGAGTCGGAACCAGAAGCTGCCGTAGCGGGACCAAAGAACTGAGGTGATGAAACCGACACGCATGGGACGAAGTCTACCAGCCGTGGCGCTTCAGCGCGGCCGCCAGGTCCAGCGCGGCGAAGCGGTCCAGGTACTGGTTGCCGTTGCCACACTTGGGTGACAGCACGCAGCGCGGGCAACCGTCACGGCAGCCGCAGTCACGCAGCAGGTGGTGTGCCGCAGACAGCCACTCGCCGAATACCCGTGCACCGGCGGAGACAAAGCCGACCCCACCGGGATGCCCGTCGTAAATGAAGATGGTCGGCAGTCCGTCCGGCCCGTAAGCGGGGTAGGACACGCCGCCTATGTCCGCCCGCTCGCACAGAACGAAGGCCGGCAGCAGACCGATCAGGGTGTGCTCCAGGGCGTGCAGGGCCGAGGGCAGCAGCTGCGGAGCCACCGCTCCCGCCACCGCCGCACAGTCAATCCGCAGCGCCTGGGTGGGGTAACTCTGCTCCGGCAGGTCCAGGAGCCGCTCGTCGAGGGCTGTGTCGCTGTAGTGGCGCCGCACGCTGTAACCGATGACGTTGTCCGTGACTCTGACCCGCTCGAGCGCCAGCGGTCCGCTGTGCCAGTCACGGCCGAGCACCTGAATGTCCGTCTCGCTGCGCGGGCGCGTGTACCAGTCCTCGATATGCGGCAGCAGCACGGCGACACCAGCCTCCAGGTCCAGTCGGGCAACCAGCCAGGCCCGGCCCTGATGCAGGTACACGGCTCCGGGGTGCACCTCACTCAGGGCACTGGCTGCAGAGGTCTCACCGATGATCTCGCCGAAACCATCCACCAGCTGCACCTTGCCGCTGCCACTGCCGCGGATGCCCAGGCGTCGGTGCGGTGGCCTGCCGTAATGCACCCAGCGGCCGGCCACCTCCTGAACTCCCGGAACATCTGCCAGAGTCACCCAGGGGGCCATGATCTCCTCTCCGGGCTCCAGAGGCAGTTCGGCCGCCGCGCAGGCCAGGTGCAGCGGATGGATGACCGGATTGAAGGGGTCACATGTGGCCGCCTCCACCCTGCCCTGCTCGACGAGCTCCGGATGCTGCAGGTAGTACTCATCCAGCGGGTCCGCGGCCGGCATGAGTACCGCCAGTGAGCGTTGGCCCCGCCGGCCCGCCCGGCCCATGCGCTGCCACAGAGCCATGTGCGAACCCGGCCAGCCGACCGAAACCACGGCGTCGACACTGCCAACATCCATACCCAGCTCCAGTGCACTGGTGGCAGTCAGGACGGTGACCTCGCCCTCCCTGAAGGCCCGTTCAAGCTCACGCCTGTCCTCCTGGGTGTAGCCGGCCCGGTAGCTGAGGACCGAATCTGCGAGTTCGGGTGGCAACTGATCGGCCGCGTAGCGGCGCAACAACTCCGCACCTTTGCGGGAGTTGCTGAAGAACAGGCTGTGCAGACCGCTGCGTGCGAAGCGGGCCGCCATGCCGGCCGCCTCGCTGTTGAGGCTGCGACGCCTGGTGCTCCCACCTGCCTGAATCTCGGCAGGCGCCCAGAAGACGAACTCCCGCTCGGCGGAAGGTGCCGTGTCCGTATCCACGACTGCCGCCTCCAGGCCAGTGAGGCTGTGGAAGTGGCTCGCCGGGTTGGCCACGGTGGCGCTGGCGGCTATCACCTGAGGTTTCCCGCCGTAATGCCGGACCAGGCGCAACAGGCGAAGCAGCACGTTGGCCACGTGCACGCCGAAAACGCCGCGGTAGCTGTGAACCTCGTCCAGCACCAGGTACTCGAGGCTGCCCAGGAACCTCGCCCACTTGCGATGGTGCGGCAAGATCGCGTGATGCAGCATGTCAGGGTTCGTGATGATGCCGCTGGCCTGCTCGCGGATCCCGGGCCGGTCGGCCGGCCTGGTGTCACCGTCATACGACTCAACCCTGGCACTGATGCCCAGCTCGGCCTGCTGGGCTGACAGCCGCTTCAGCTGATCGGCTGCCAGCGCCTTGGTGGGCGCCAGGTACAGGACCGACTTGCCTGCTTCGAGACTGTGCAGCATGGGTACCTGGTAG
>CAZBBU010000067.1:0-2231 GCA_964489965.1 uncultured bacterium | reverse complement strand
AGCAGGTTATGTCCCGCCTCAAGCAGACCGAAGGCCTCAGCCTGGTGCCGGTAGGGCCTGATCCGCAAGCGCTCCAGTACGGATCCGAACCTGCCTTGCGCTTCAGCGAACTCGGCGCGGCGTGCCGGGAAGAAACTGACCGACCTGACCTGGTCCCGGTAATCGGGATCCGACTGCAGCCAGCTGAGGAACGACTCACCCTCCGCACGGCCGGCCACTGCCGGGTTGCCTGCCTCCGTCGCCTCGCTCACGGACTGGCAGCGTATCAGCTGGCGGACAGGCCTCGTGTATGCACGTTAGAATCGGGCTGATTCCATGACCCCTGGCCTCATCCTCCTGTACCTGCTGGTTATCCCCTACATCTTGCTGCTGCTGATGGTGACCTTGGGCATGTTCCTGCCTGACAGGCGACGGCGCGAGCCGGGTGACCTGCCGTCCGTGACGGTGGTGCTGCCGGCCCACAACGAGCAGGAGCGCCTGCCGGCCACCCTGGCCTCGCTGGCCCGTCAGGAGTACGCAGGCGAGCTGGAGTTCATCATCGTGGATGACCGCTCGAAGGACGCGACCGCGGAGATCATCGACAGCCAGGTGGCACGTGATCCGCGCTTCCGTCGCGTCAGCGTGGTCAAGCCCTCACGGCGCCTCTCCCCCAAGGTGAACGCCGTGAACACCGGAATCATGGCGTCGTCCGGCGAGGTCATTGTGACGACCGATGCCGACTGCGAGTACCCGACGGGTTGGGTTGCAGAGCTGGTGAGCCACTTCGCGCCCGGCGTGGTCATGGTCGTGGGCTACGTGGAGACCACCCGCGCCTGGCGCGCCCGCGGCTGGCTGCAGCTGTTCGAGAGTGTTGACTGGCTGTCGCTGATGCTCACCTCGCGCAGCCTCACCCGCTACGGCTGGAAGTTCGCCAGCAGCGCCAACAACCAGGCTTACCTGCGCAGCGCCTTCAACGAGGCGCGCGGATTCGGTGCCAGCGGCCGCGCACCGAGTGGTGACGAGGACCTGCTGACCCAGCGTCTGGGCAGACTGCCGGATTCACGCGTGGTGTTCGCCAGCAGCCCGGGCACCCGGGTGGTGACCAGAGCCGCCGGTTCGCTGCCGGAGTTGCTGAATCAGCGACGTCGCTGGGTGTCGCGATATCACCACCTGATCCATTACCAGCCGGCTTTCCTGGCGAGCATCGCCCTGCTGGGCCTCCACTCACTGGCCCTGTCAGTCGCCGTCCTTGGCCTGCCGTTATATCCGTGGGCGGCACCCTGGATCCTGGGACTGTGGGGCGCCAAGCTGCTGGTGGAACTCACGGGGATGTTCGTGGGGACGCGTCAGCTGGACCGCAGGGACCTGTTCATGCTGCCCAGCCTGCTCTGGGCCCTGGCTCACCCGTTTTTCATCGGAACCACCGTGGTGATGTCGCTGGTTCGTCCCGGTGACTGGCGCGGCGGCACCAGCGGCTACCGCACGCGCTATTTCCGGCGGCAGTGGACGCTGTTCCGCCGCCGGGTGCGCACCATGCTGGGCCGCGCCTGAATCCTTGCCACCACGACTTTGAGCCGCGGGGGCCGGTGCTACACTTGATGCGTTTGCGGCAGGCCCGACCGGCCGCCAGGAGGTTCAATGATGAAAGTGATAGTTCTGGGCGGTGATGGCTTCTGCGGCTGGCCCACCAGCCTGCACCTGTCGAATCTGGGACATCAGGTAGTGATTGTCGACAACCTGAGCCGGCGCAACATCGATAACGAGCTGGAAACATCCAGTCTCACCCCGATCAGCACCATGGGGGTGCGCCTGGATGCCTGGAAGGAAATCAGCGGTCGCGAGATCGGCTTCGTGAACCTGGACGTGGCCCGGGAGTATGAGCGACTGCTGCAGCTGCTGCGCGATGAGCAGCCGGACGCGGTCATCCACTTTGCTGAGCAGCGCGCCGCGCCGTACTCAATGAAGAGCTCCGCCAACAAGCGCTACACGGTTGACAACAACACGAATGCTACCCACAACCTCCTGGCCGCCGTGGTGGAATCCGGCCTGGACATCCACGTGGTGCACCTGGGCACCATGGGCGTGTACGGCTACGGCACGGCCGGCATGAAGATTCCCGAAGGTTACCTGGACGTTGAGGTCACCACCGAGGATGGCGAACGGGTGCAGCAGAGCATCCTCTACCCCACCAACCCGGGTTCCGTCTACCACATGACCAAGACGCTCGATCAGCTGCTGTTCGCCTACTACGC
>CAZBBU010000066.1:0-7407 GCA_964489965.1 uncultured bacterium | reverse complement strand
GCTCCCAGGGCAAGCCACTTTCCGCCAGCAGGCCGTACAGCTTCAGGGGGGTGGACCCCCCGGAGAGGACAAAAGTGGCGCTGCCCCGCTCCTCACTTGCCGCGCTGAGCCGCTGCACGCAGATCTGCAGTGCCGTGGCAGCCACGTTGTCCGTTGTGATCATCTTCGGAGGCATCCCGCATATTAAGCCCATGGCATATTGGATGCATGAACCTGAGGGACAAGGCTTTGGGGCTGATGGAAGAGTGGACGCAGTCGGAGAGCCTGCGCAAGCACATGCTGTCGGTCGAGTCCGCGGTGGTGGCCTACGCACGCAAGGCGGGGGCGGACGAGGACCTGTGGGCGGCCACCGCGCTGCTGCACGATTTCGATTACGAACGCAACCCGCAGGTGGGAATGGACGGCCACCCGGGAGTCGGAGTGAAGTACCTGCGGGAGAACGGCTGGCCCGAGGAACTGTGCCACGCCATCCTGGGCCATGCGGGGGAGGAACTGGGTGTGAAGCGCGATACGGAACTGGCGCGCACGCTGTTTGCCTGTGACGAGATCACGGGCCTGATCACCGCCGCGGTGCTGGTGCGTCCCGACCGTGACATCCGGCAGCTGGAGATCCGCAGCCTGAAGAAGAAGTTCAAGTCAAAGGCGTTCGCCGCGGGCGTCAACCGGGCGGATGTTGAGCAGGGTGCCCGTGAACTGGGCGTGGAACTGTGGGAGCACGCCGCCTTCGTACTCGAGGCCATGCAGGCTGACGCGGAGAAGCTGGGCCTGGCTGGTTAGAGGGCGTGCGGGTAGAAGCGCCAGCCTTCATCCGTGCGGCGCAACAGTGGCCAGAACACGTAACTGGCCTGTCCGGCCACCGTGCTGCTGGGCACCGGTCCGTAGGCCCGTGAATCCGACGAGCCGTACGGGTACCTGTTGTCACCCAGAACGAAGTAGCTCTCCTCGGGCACGGTGACCGTTTCCATGCTGAAGCTGCCTCGCCATTCGTCCCCCAGGTACGTTTCCTCGAGTACCTGCCCGTTGACCGTGATGACGCCGTCTGAGATCGAGATGGTGTCACCCGGCAGGCCGATTATGCGCTTGATCACCCAGGGGCAGCGGAGGTGGCAGGTCTGGTCAGTCGGGTCGGGGAAGAAGACTATGTCGCCCCGCTGGTGCTGAAAGCCGGGCCACCAGTTCTGCCACAACGGTACCAGCGCGCGGTCACCGTCTTCCAGTGACGGTGACATCGAATCACCACTGATGCCCACAGTGGTGTACAGGAAAAGGTTGATGCCCAGCGCAGCCAGCAGGATCAGCGCCCAGGACAGCACCGTCCTGAACATCCTGCCGGCCGACCTGAGTCCGCCGTCGCCCTGCACGGCCTAATCGACCGTTTCGGGCTCCGGTATCGCCTCGAAAGCTTCCGGAGCACGAAGCAGCCGCCAGTTCCACTCACCGTCGCGGCGCGGCGGCCAGATGACCGATGCGGCGCGGCCGGCGATGGCGATTGACTCCACGGGACCGAAGTAGCGTGAATCCTCGCTGCCGCCACGTGAACTCTGCCGGTTGTCACCCATCACGAAATAGTGGCCCTCGGGCACTATCAGGTCCAGGATGAAGGGCTGGCCGTCAGGTGCATCGTCCGGTACAGGGGCCAGGTTGGCGATGGTGCTGCCGTAATAGAGCTGGACGTTCTCGTCAGTTACCGGTACCGCCAGCGGAGTGTAGTTGGTACGCGGCAGGTCGGGCACGGCGGTTCCGGCGATCGTGCGGTTGAAGCCGACGTTGAAGCCGGTCACCTGACCGTCCTCGGCCACGACCACCGGGAAGTTGATGGGGTCCGGCACGATCTCGCCGGAATCAGTGATGAATCCCTGGTCAACCGGGTGGTCGTTCACGTACACCTGTCCGGCCTCTATGCGGATGCGGTCACCGGGCACCGCCATGACACGTTTGATGAAGAACTGGCGTCGGTCACGCTCCTGGGCAGTGGGTGCGTTCGCGGGTTCGCGCACCACGATGATGTCCCCGCGGCTGTAGCCGCTCATGACTCCGGCGCGTCGCAGCCAGGTCTCGTACTTGGGTATGAACACCCGGTCGCCGGTCAGCAGTGACTGCAGCATGTTGCGGGAGCCGACGCCCCCGTCCAGGTTGGGCTGCATGCTGGAGCCCACAACCCCGACCGTGTTGAACAGGAAGGTTACTACCAGATAGGCGATGACCAACGCTTCGGCGTAGCCCCGAACCTCGCGCCAGAATCTGCTGCCCTGCTTGGGGCGTTCCGGCGACTTGCTTGATTTCGGCATGGGAGTCAGTCTAACGCCTGGGGAGTGTCCAGCGGGGTCAGTCCGGCTGCACGGCAGGCTGCTTCGGCCGCTTCGACGCCCCGTTCCATGATCTCTTCAGCCTCCCAGAACGCTTCGAGCCGGATGCCTGTCAGCGGCATCTTGATGAGCAGGTCAGCCGGGTGGAGCGTGTACTGGATGTCAGTCAGGATCGATTGCATGATGTCAGTGCTTCTGAGCATCATCTGCAGCATGGGATTGCGGCGTTCCAGCTTGACGGTGGCGAGCATGCGTTCCCACCAGTTGCCTTCCTCGGACGGCGGGGTGTAACTGGCCCGGCGCTCCGGTGTGACGTCAGAAGCCACGGTCCAGCCGGCACCCAGGTAGGAAGCGGCCTCCACCGGCAGGTTGTTCACGATGCCGCCGTCGGCCAGCACCCGCCCGCGATACTCGATTGGTTCGAAGGCACACGGAAAGCTCGCGGACGCACGCAGTGCGGTTATGAGATCGCCGTCAGTCAGGATGACCTGATCGCCGGTCTCGATGTCCGTGGTGGTGATGGCCAGGGGCATCTCCAGTTCGTCGAATCTGGCAGGCAGGTGCTCGGCGAGGTAGGCGGCCAGCCGGTCGCCCTTCAGCAGACCGGCCTGCAGGCTTATGTCCAGGATGTCACGCAGGGAGGTGCCCAGCGCCAGCTCGCGGATCTCCTCGGCGCTGCGGCCGCTGGCGTAGAGCGCGCCGATGATGGCGCCCATGGAGGTTCCGGCTACCAGCCGGGGCTCGATCCCGTAGCGTTCCAGTACCCGCAGCACGCCGATGTGGGCGAAGCCGCGGGCGCCACCGCCGGAGAGGATCAGACCGACTCTGGCGGAACTTTGCAGCCTCTTCATGTCATCAATGTACACGGGGAAGGCCGCGCGGCACCTTCGCCGCCCGGCCTTCCCGCAACCGGTCTCAGGTCACCGGGGACCGTTCAGTCCTCGGACTGCGGCACCACCTTGAGGGTCACGTCCACCTCGAGGCGTTCGCCGCCACGCAGGATGCCCAGCGTCACCACGTCGCCCTCGCCGCGCGCCACGATCATGGTCTGCAGCTGCGAGGCGGTCTCAATGGCCTGGCCGTCTGCTTCCATGATGATGTCACCGGGTACATCGATGTCATCAGGCACGCCGGGCAGTCGGATGCTGAAGCTGCTGCCCTGCAGGCCGGCTTCCTCCGCGGCGCTGCCGGGCTCCACATTGAGGATGCCTACGCCGCTGTCAGGCAGTCCCAGTCGTGAACGGACCTCAGCGGGGAAGGCCGAGATGTCCATGATGGTCACGCCCAGCCGTGGACGGGTCGGTATTGACTGGATGCCGCCCTCGCGGATCTGGGGCAGGGCACTGGCGATGATGTCCGCGGGGACCGCGAAGCCGATGCCCAGGTTGCCACGGTCACCTGTGCTGGAAACGGACGGGATGATGGCCGTGTTGACGCCGATCAGGCGGCCGGATGAGTCAAGAAGCGGACCGCCGGAGTTACCCGGGTTGATGGGGGCGTCCGTCTGGACCAGTGGGAAGTCGACCTCGCCGATGTAGGGGAAGTGCCGGCCGACCGCCGAGACGATGCCCAGCGTGACGGTCGATTCGAAGCCGAAGGGGTTGCCGATGGCGATCGCCTTCTGCCCCGGCTGCAGCCTGCTCGTGTCACCCAGTTCGATGGGCACAACGTCCGCTGGCAGTGCATCCGGATCGACCAGCCTCAGCAACGCCAGGTCGTAGATGCTGCTGGCCCCCACGACTTCCACGGGCAGGTCGGCGCCACCCGGGAACGACACGGTGATGGAGGAACCTTCGGAGAGCTCCACGGAGTTCTCGAGCAGAGCGCCAGCCACCACGTGGTAATTCGTGAGCATGTGGCCTTCACTGTCGATCACGAAGCCGCTGCCGGCAGTCTCCCGGGCCGGCTGCTGCAGGTCCTGCCGCGGCATGAACTGCGGCATGAACTCGCGAAAGAACTCGGGAAGCTCGTTCCAGGGCAGTGACTCGCCGGCGGAGATTGTCCGGCCTGCGATGGTCACGTCCACGGCAACCACGCTGGGGCCGTAGCGCTCCACGATATCGATGGTGTTCTGCTCGTACTCGAGCAGCGGATTCGCACGGGAGACGTTCTCCTGCGCCACGGCAGGGGCCTGCCAGCCCTGCAGGACGAAGCCTGTGGCCACAACTGCCGCGACGGGCAGCAGCAGCCTCGTAATGAATCTAGATCTGGTCATATGTAAGCACCTTTCCGGGCCACTCCCGTTTCCGGCGGGCTTTTTCGGCCGGCTGTGAGGGAGCGGTACGTCTCTCATGATAGGAGCGGCAGATGAGCGCCGGCCGTGCAGGACATTACAAAGATGTGGCGCCCGGCTGCGGTGTATCCTGAGTTCATGAGTCACGAGTCATTGGCGGCCCGCATCGGTGAGGCGGCGTCCGAAGCCGGCATCGATGCCGAGCAGCTGGCCAACCTGGCGGGCAACCTGGTCTGGCGGATCGGCCGCTTGTCTGACGACGAGCCCGTGACGGTAAGGATCGGCATGACCCAGGCGCTTCAGCAGTTCGCTGAACTGCCCCGGTTGCGCAACGCCAGCGATCAGGAACTGAGTGAGGCTGTCAGTGCAGGCGAACTCAAGGTCGAATGGATCGGTCCGCGCCCCTGAGTCGGGTCACTTGCCCACGCAGAAGTTCGCGAAGATCAGTTCCAGCGTCTCTTCCGGCACGTCGGTCCGGCCCGTGATGGCCGAGAGCGAATCCAGGGCGTCGGCGAGGTCCAGAGCCGCCAGGTCCTCAGGAGCCAGCAGGGCAGCCTGCAGTGACGCGAGCGCAGCCTGCAGCGCGCTCACGTGACGTTCGCTGCTTACCCACAGCTCGTCTGACGGCTGTTCGCCCAGGAGCCGCTCCGCAAGTGCGGCCCTCAGCTCCGGCAGTCCCTGCAGGCTGACGCTCGACACGCTGAGTCCGGCAAGCTGCGGGTCCGTGGTCAGGCCCAGGTCCGACTTGGACCACAGCACCAGGCGCCTGTCGACAGGCACCTCTGCAAGGAGCCTGATGGTGTCCGGGTCCGCAGCCGAGTCCTGCAGCGGGTCCAGGACCAGGATGACCAGGTCGGCCGTCTCCGCAACCCGACGGCTGGCAGACACGCCCCGGCTCTCGATCTCGTCCGCCGTCTCACTGAGACCAGCAGTGTCCACCAGCGTGACCGGAATGCCTGCCAGCTCGAAGTCTGCCTCCAGGTAGTCGCGGGTGGTGCCCGGCACGTCACTTACCAGTGACCTCTCGTAACCGAGGAGGGCATTGAGGAGACTGGACTTGCCGGAGTTGGGCCGGCCCGCCAGTGCCAGGCGGGCACCGCGGCTGGCGATGCGACCTGCCCGCGCACTGCGGAGCAGTTCCTCGATTTCGCGGCAGGCCTCGCGCAGCGGCTGGCCGAGCTCGGCTTCCGGTACGCCCTCGTCAGGGTAGTCAAGCTGCGCCTGCAGGCTGGCGTACACACCCGTGATGCTTGACTGCAGCGTGTCGATTCGTCGGCTCAGTTCCCCCGTCAGACCGACCGCGGCCACCCTGCGTCCCAGGTCACCCTCGGCGTTGATCAGCTCGAGTACGCTCTCCGCCTGCGCCAGGTCGAGTCGGCCGCTCAGGTAGGCCCGCAGCGTGAATTCGCCCGGACCCGCCTGGCGGGCACCATGGGCCAGGCAGGCGTCCAGCAGTCGTCTGAGCACCGCGCTGCCCCCGTGCACCTGCATCTCCACCGCCTCCTCACCCGTGTAGGAGCGGCCGGCGCCGAACATGAGCAGGAGGCCCTCGTCGATGGTCTCCGCTCCGTCCCTGAAGGTGCCCACCGCGAAGCTTCCCGGTCTGAGCGAAGACGGGGGCCTGCCCGAGTGGGGTACGAACAGCCTGGAGGCGATCTCACGGCTCAGGCCGCCGGAAAGCCGGACTATCCCGATCGCAGCTGCACCACGCGCTGTGGCGATGGCTGCGATGGTGTCAGACAGTGGCGGAAGTGGCATGAGGGACAAGCATACCAGCGGGTCAGCCGGATAGAATCGTGCCGTGACACCGTCCCGCCGCCTGAGACTGACCCTGGAGTTTGACGGCACTGGTTTCAGGGGTTGGCAGTGGCAGAAGACCGGCGAACGCACGGTGCAAGGCGCTGTGCAGGAGGCGTTGGCCAGGTTGCCCGGCAATCACTCGCCGGTTTCTGCGGCCGGACGGACCGACGCCGGCGTTCATGCACTGGCCATGGTGGCCCATGTCGATACCGACCTGCAGCTGCCCCCGGAGAAGCTCCGCCTGGCCCTCAACGCTCACCTGCCCGCCGATGTGAAGGTGCTGGAGGTGGAGGAGGCCGCGGCAGATTTCGAGGCGCAGTACTCCTGCCGTTACCGGCGTTACCTGTACCGGCTGCGGGTGGTGCGGGACGACCCCAGGGGCCTGGCTCTGGACCGCAACCGGGTGCTGGCCGTCCACCGCAAGCTGGACGTGGAGGCGATGCAGCTGTCAGCCGGGCTCCTGGTCGGCAGGCACGACTTTGCCAGCTTCGCCACGCAGGAGACACGCTCCACGGTCAGGACGGTGCTGCTCAGCGAACTGCGCGAGGAACGCGGTGAGTTGCGCTTTCATGTGGTGGCGGACGGCTTCCTGCGCAACATGATCCGCACCGTTGTAGGCACGCTGCTGTGGGTCGGCAAGGGCAAGTTGCCGCCTGACGGACTGGCCGGGGTGCTGGCCGCCCGGGACCGGACCAGGGCGGGCCACAACGTCGCCGCGCATGGACTCTACTTCGTGGAAGCAGGCTACGGAGAGTTTGACCCGGCTGCCTCAGAGGAATACCTCGCCCGGCGGCTTCTGTTCTGATGCCACAATGGTAGCCATGACGGAAGCAGCAGATTCGTACCGCGTCAGGGCGGTTGAGAGTGACGACGTGGAACTGATTGCCGCGCTGGACGCGCAGCACGCCGCGCGGCTGGGCATCGAGCCGCTGCATGGGCGTGGTTCGGCCAGCTTCCACTCGCGGACAGGGCACTCGTTCGTGGCGGAGTCCTCCGGGCGGCCGCTCGGTTTCGTGCTGGCCAGCGCCATCTGGACCGGTGGCAGGCCCACCCTGCGGATGGAGCGCC
>CAZBBU010000065.1:0-7427 GCA_964489965.1 uncultured bacterium | reverse complement strand
AGCCGTACGCCGCCTATGCCGAGGCCGTGCTCCAGGATGACCTGGAACTGTACGTCTCCGGCTGGGGCACCGTGACCCTGGATGCCGACTACGCGCTTTACGGCTTCCTGCACCCCAGTGAGATCGGTGGTGGCAGCAACACCTCTCGCTACACCGATGATCATGTGACGGAACTGCTGGAACTGGGCCGCAACAACCCGGATCCGGAAGTGCGTGCCGATGCCTACCATAAGGTCCAAGAGCAGATCCTTGTTGACGTGCCCTTCGTGACCGTCAACTACCCGCTGTCCACCTTCGCCAAGACTGAGGCACTGCAGGGTGAGAACGTGAACTTCAGCGTCATCGGCTTTGACCTGCGTGACGCCACCCTGAACCGCTGAGGAACTAGGGCTTGCTCAGGTACGTCACCGGCCGCGTAATCGGTCTGCTTCCCGTTCTGCTGGGCGTGACCATACTGGTCTTCCTGATGCTGCGGATCGCCCCCGGCGATCCGCTCATCGCCCTGCTGGGCGAGGAAGCGCAGGGCATGAGTCGCGCGGCCCTTGACGAACTGCGGGTGCAGTACGGATTCGACCGTGACCCGGTGAGTCAGTACCTGAGTTTCCTGTCCGGTGCCGTTCGCGGTGACCTGGGTGAATCCGTAAGAACCGGCCAGCCGGTCCTGCGCGAGATCGCGGTGCGCCTGCCGGCGACGCTGCAGCTCGCCGGGGCCGGCATGGCCATTGCCCTGGTACTGGGTTTGAGTCTGGGCGTGCTGGCTGCTGTTTACCGCCGCACCTTGGTGGATTACCTGGCCGTGATCGTTGCGCTGGCCGGGGTTTCCATCCCGGTGTTCTGGTCCGGTCTCATCCTGATGCTCTACTTTGCCCTTGAACTCGGCTGGTTGCCGGCTTCCGGCTACGGCACCTGGCGTCACCTGGTGCTGCCGGCCGTGGCGATCGGTTTCTCCAGTTCGGCGATCATTGCCCGGGTTACCAGAAGCAGCATGATCGAAGTGCTGCGTTCGGATTACATTCGCACCGCCCGTGCCAAGGGTGTGCCGGACCGGCGAGTCCACATGCGTCACGCATTGCGGAACGCGATGCTGCCCATCGTCACGGTGGTGGGACTGCAGTTCGGCGGGCTGCTCGGCGGTTCCGTACTCACTGAGACGGTGTTCGCCTGGCCGGGCCTGGGCCGCCTTGTGGTTGACTCCATCCGCGCGCAGGACCTGCCGCTCGTTCAGGGCTCCGTGCTGTTCATCGCGGTGGTGTTCATCCTCATCAACCTGCTGGTGGACCTCTCCTACGCCCTGCTGAACCCGAGGATCCGCTATGGCTGACACACACGTACCGCCCGCCAGGCGCTCCACCTTCCTGAACTCACCGGCCACCCGGCGCTTCTTCAGGAACCGCATGGCCGTGCTGGGACTGATCATCATAGTCCTGCTGGTGCTCGTGGCCGTGCTGGCCCCGGTGATCGCACCGGCTCCACCCGCTGCACAGAACCTGCGGGAGCGGCTGCTGCCTCCATCCGCGGAGCACTGGTTCGGCACTGACGAGTACGGCCGCAGCGTGTTCAGCCGCATCGTCTACGGCGCGCGGGTATCGCTGCTCACCGGCACGCTGCCGGTTCTGGTGGCCGGCCTGATCGGCACCCTGCTGGGATTGCTGGCCGGTTACTACCGCGGTTGGCTTGACAACGTACTGATGCGGATCATGGACGTTCTGCTGGCCTTCCCGTCGATCCTGCTGGCGCTTGCCATCGTGGGGGCGCTGGGACCGGGGCTTACCAATGCCGTCATCGCGGTGGCGATAGTCAGCATTCCCGAGTACGCGCGCATCGTCCGCAGCGTGGTGCTGGGCACCCGGGAAGAGGAGTTCGTGCAGGCCGCTTCGGCCGTGGGTGTGCGTACACCGGCCAAGCTGTTCCGGCACATCCTGCCCTCGGCCCTGGGTCCATTGTCAGTGCAGGCCAGCCTTGGTGTCGGCTTCGCCATACTCAGTCTCGCCGGACTGAGCTTCCTTGGCCTGGGCATCCAGCCACCTGCGGCTGACTGGGGCGAGATGCTGAACCGCGGCCGACGCTTCCTGCCTGATTCGGATTGGTTGCTGATATTTCCGGGTTTGGCAATATCGATCACGGTGCTGGGTTTCAACCTGCTTGGTGACGGCATCCGTGACGCGCTCGACCCGCGCGACTGAATGTAAGCATTTTCAAATCTGAACCTGCTGTGACGCGTGTAATGGGTTCGTAACCCGCAATCGCTACACTACTGTCATGCAACTGGTGCAAATCAGGCGTATTGCCGTGCTGGTGGCGGTAACGGTGCTTGTGGCGGTCGCCGTGGCGCAGCTGGCGCCGGCCTGGGGCACGCTTGCCCTGGCTCTGGGTGCCGTTCCCGTGGCGCTGATAGGCTGGGCCACCGGAGTTGTCGGCGGCCTGATCGCGGGCCTGGCACTGCTGGTCTACGCGCTGTTCCTGCCGCTGCTGCCCGGACTGGAACGGCCCACTACCGACCAGTTCGTGCTGCTGGTCGTGCTGGCGGCCACGGGTCCGGGCTTCGGGGCTTACGCGCAGTTGAAGCGAAACCACGACCGGCACCGGCGTGCCTCGAGTGAGGCCCGTTTCGATTCGCTCACAGGCTTGCGCAACCGCGCTGCCCTGACAGAAGAACTCGGCCACATGCTGGAGGCGGCCAGCCGTAACGACTCGCAACTGGCAGTGCTGTTCGTGGACCTGGACCGGTTCAAGATTATCAACGACACCTTCGGGCATGATGCTGGCGATGTGGTGCTGCGCGAGGTCGCGCGCCGCATCTCCGAACATTCGAACCAGTTCGAACTCACGGCCAGGCTCGGTGGTGACGAGTTCGTGCTGGCCATTCAGGACGTGACAGACATGGACTCCCTGTCCGTCCGTGCGCGCAGGCTGCTCACTGCGCTTGGCGCGCCGATAGATCTTGACGGCACCACCAGCGGGGTGGGTGCCAGCATCGGCATCAGCATCTATCCGACGGATGGTGACAGTGTTGATGCGCTCATCAAGTTCGCGGACAGTGCCATGTACCAGGTCAAGTCCGGCGGCAAGAACTACTTCAGTTTCTCTACCGATGACATGCGGCAGCAGCGCAACCGCCAGCTTGAGGTGGAACGGTGCCTGCGGCACGCCATGGCTTCCAATGAGTTTGCGGTGCATTACCAGCCGCAGGTTGAGTTGCGTGGCGGCCGCGTGGTCGGCTTCGAGGCCCTGTTGCGCTGGGACAGCCGCGAACTGGGCAGTGTGAGCCCAGAGGAGTTCATACCCATTGCCGAGGAGACCGGCATGATCGTTCCCCTGGGGCACTGGTTGCTGCGTGAGGTGTGTCAGCAGTCGGCCAGCTGGCGCCGTTCGGGCCTGCCGGCGATTCGCGTTGCGGTGAACGTCTCCCCGCTGCAGTTTTCGCATCCGGATTTCATCTATCAGGTGAAGCAGGCGGTGCGGGACGCGGGCATGCTGCCCAACAGCCTGGAGCTGGAGATCACCGAGGGCCTGCTGCTGCAGGATAACGACACCGTGCTGCGGACGCTGCAGCGACTCCGGCGCCTGGAGATCCGCGCCACGCTGGATGACTTCGGTACAGGCTATTCGTCACTTTCGTACCTTGAGCGACTGCCCATAGCCAGCCTCAAGATTCCGCAGAATTTCGTGGCCGGCACTGGCGGCGGACTGCCGCGGGCCGGCATGAACCAGGAACGCAGCAGCGTGATCGTGCAGGCGATATGCGCGATGGCCCACAAGCTCAGCAAGACGGTCATCGCCGAAGGCATCGAGAACGAAGGGCAGCTGCGCTTCCTGCATGAGATAGGCGTGGACTACGGCCAGGGCTACCTGTTCGGCAGTGCGCTGAAGGTCAGTGAGGCTGAGGAACTGCAGCGCGAACAGGCGCGGGCGCAGTCCCTTCCGCCGGGCAGAAACCCCGGGCGGCAGACGCAACTGATCGACCGCCTGCTGCTGAACGACTGACGGGCACTTCCCGGCTGATACTTCAGACAACAGAAAATTGACCGTTGCCAGGCGCATGGCCAGGCAACGGTCAACCTTGAGTAACCGCCTGGTTGATTACAGTCAGCAGAACGCCCGTTTGCCTCCCAGCGTGGGCATTCCTTAACTCCCGTCTTCCACTAGCGAAAGCCTCCATCGACCCCGCTGTCCCCCCGGACAGACAAAAGCATAGCAAATGGTTATGAGAAGCCCCCGGATTTGCTCACCCGGCTGCGATTACGCGGTTGCGTCCCTCGGCCTTGGCCAGGTACAGCCGATTGTCAGCCAGGCGGATCAGGTCACGCAGCGTAGTCAGCCGGTCGTTGCTCCTGCCGGCCACGCCGGCGCTGAGACTGACCTTGAGGCCGGGGGCCAGTTCGTTCCAGTCATGCTGCTCAAGCCGCACCCGCAGGTTCTCGGCGATCTGGGCGCCCTGCTTCAGGTCTGCGTCCAGGAGCGCGATGGCGAACTCCTCGCCACCCCAGCGAGCCACTGCGGCGCCGTCGCCGCCGCCCAGTTGCAGGATCTCAGCCAGCTTGACCAGTACCTTGTCGCCCACCGCATGTCCGAAGGTGTCGTTGATGCGCTTAAAGTCATCGACATCGAGCAGCAGCAGCGTCAAGGGCCGGTAATGCTGGTCCATCTGGAAGTCCCGCTCCAGCAGCTGCGTCAGGTAACGGCGATTGAACAGGCCGGTCAGGTGGTCAGTGCGGCTCAGTTCTTCCAGCCGGGTCGACTGTTCACGCAGCACCCGGTTGGCCTCCACCAGCGCCTTGTGGGTACGGCGGGCACTGTTGTGTTCGTGCGCCAGTGACTGCTCCAGCTGCATGATGCGCACGGACGCCACGCGGTCGCCCTCCTGCGTCTCAAGTTCCTGACGCAGGCGCAGGTGCTCCTTCAACGCGCCCAGGGCGGCCTCGTGTTCGCCGGTCGCTTCGTGCACCGAGGCCATGAGGCGGAGCACCTTGGCTTCGTCCGCCATGTCACCGGCAGCCTTGAACAGGTGCAGTGCGGCCCGAAGGTTGGCGAGTGCGGCACTGAGTTCGCCACGCTCGAAGTTGAACTCGGCCATCTCCAGCTCGGTCAGCCCAGCCGCGTCCTTGTCCACGCCCTGTTCGTGCAGGGTGAGTGCCAGGCTGAGGCTCTCTTCGGCGTGGTCATGCTCACCCAGTGCGGTGTAAGCGTTGGCCATGGCGCGGTGGACGGAGGTCAGGTCGTGCCGTTCGTCCGTGCGCAGAATCAGGCTCTCTGCGGTCTCGAGCCGTTCCAGTGCCTGGGCGGGTTTGCCCAGGCGGATCAGCGCCTTTGCCTCCGCCAGCAGGGCTGAAGCCGCGAGCGGCAGATGGTTGAGCAGGAAGAACAGGTTGCGGGCACGCTCCAGCCGCACGAGTGCCTCTGCGGGCTGAGCCACGTCAAGGTAGCTCAGTCCGATGCGCAGGAACGGCATCGCCATCTGCGCGGAATCTTCGGTGCTGGCGTAGCGCAGGCTTTCACGCAGGTGCCTGTTGGCGCGCTCGTGCATGCCCAGCTGACGGTACAGCTCACCGATCTCAGAGTGGGCGAGTGAACGGTACTCGTTTCGGTTCATTGCTTCCGCGAGTGTGAGCAGCTGCAGGCCATGCCGAACGGCCGTGCTGTCGTCCTGGCCCTGACGTGCCTGCAGAATGAAGTAGTGGGCCGCGAACAGGTTGCGGTGTTCGGATGCGTCCAGTTCCTGCAGGGCTTCACTGGCCAGTTCGCAAGCACGTGCGCGACTGCCGTGCTTCAACTCGGTCAGGGAGGAGTTCAGAAGCGGTGGCAGTGCGCGCGTGAGGTCACTGGGTTCCAAACCTGTCATGGGAACATCATCCGTTACTCCGTGTGACGGAGTTCTTATGTGATGGTCGGTGAGTCAAGTGCAGCCGGGTTGGAGCACCCGGACTCAGTCCGAACACCCCAACCCGGCAGGTGATGCAGGGTTCAGCGGACGGGACGGTAGGTGTTGAGCACCAGCTCAACGTCGCCATCGCTGAATTCGCTGAAGCTTCCCACGACCAGGTAGTAATCACCGGCAGGCAGTTCAGCTGTGATACGGGAGCGCCACACGTAAGTGTCTGCGGTTTCGTAGAAGTAATCGTCGTTCGAGTGCAGCAGCGTGCCGTCTGCGGCGTGCAGGATCAGCACCGTGTCCACGGTTTCCGAGCTGGCGTCCGCGATCACCAGCAGGTCTTCCTGCAGGCTGAAGCTGTACACCCGGCTGGGGCCGGAGTAGCCGCTGCCGGTGGCGGGCAGGTCGGCGCTGAGGTTCAGCACCTGGCTGGAAGGCACGGCGATGCTGTCTGCCCCGCTCAGGTCACGGCTTTCCATGCTCGGGCTGGCGATACTGCTGAGCTCCAGGGTGTAATCGCCCAGGTCCCACGCGGAATAACCGGATACGACCACGGTGTAGCGGCCCTCTTCGCTGAGGTACAGGTTGAGTGATGAACTCCAGCTGGCCGTGCCGGCGCCGGTCCAGTCATCATCGTTCATGTCCAGGATGAAACCGGACGGGTCGAACACCGACAGGTAGGTGTCAAAGTCGTCGCTTTCCAGGAGCAGGTGCACTTCTTCATCCGCGGCGCCCATGAAAGTGTAGACGTCGACCCTGGAGCCGTCCTTGAAGTTCTGGCCGTCCTCCTCCGTCAGGCTGCCTGCTGCCGGCACGCCGTGGCTGAGGTTGGGGGTGGTGAGCGCAAAGTAGGTGGGGGCACGCAGGCCCTGCGCCATGGCTCCTGAGACAAGCGAGGCCAGGGCGAGTGCGGCAGCCAGTCGAGTCAGCCGGTTCTTCATTGTAGTGATGCTCCTTTGGGAATTGCGGCAGCGTGCCGCTGGAACAACTGCAGCCTAGGGCACAGTTCTGTGGCCAAGATGTGAACGGGTTTCTCAGCCGGAGATGGTGGTGAGCACGCCCAGTTCGGGCAACTTGTAGCGCTGCTCCGGATACTTGGCGTCCAGGTAGTCCCTGAAAAGTTGTGGGTCCACGGTGTTGAAGTCGAACATGCCGTAGTGCGTCGGTACGAGCAGGTCGAGCTCGAGGCCGGCGGCCAGGTCAGCGGCTTCCTGATAGGTCATGTTGCCCAGCACGCCCTGCCTGAACCTGACTGCGTCGCGACCGTTGATGGGCAGCAGCGCCAGGTCAAGGCGCCAGTTGCGAAGGCGGGCCTGCAGGCCCTCCCACCAGACGGTGTTGTCCTCCAGGTTATGCACAACGTTTGTGAAGATGGTGTCCTTGCGGGTGGAAGCAAGGGCGTTGGGGTTGCTCTTGTCGTTGGTGCCGGGGGCCACGCCGAAGAAGCCGTTCTCCGGATTGACCGCCCAAAGCCTGCCGTCGGGGCCTACGCGCAGCCAGGCGATGTCGTCGCCCACGCACCAGACCTTATAGCCCTTCTTCTGATAGAGCTCCGGCG
>CAZBBU010000064.1:1480-7484 GCA_964489965.1 uncultured bacterium | reverse complement strand
TCTCACTCGGAATCAAGTTGCCTCGATCTTCGGAACAGCCGGCCAAAGAGGCGGGAGGCGGCCCGGCTCTGCTCAGGTCCACCTGCACCTGCTCGAACTGCAGGCCAGCCAGTCGCCGAAGGTCAGCCCAGGGAGTGACGAGCGCCACGACTTCCATCCCGCGCTCCAGCAGTTCCCTCACCACGGCGGCGCCCAGGAAACCGTGCGCGCCACTCACCGCGACCCTCACTGGAAGGCGCCCTGCCTGAGCAGAGAGAAGAAGTCGGTCGAGAGCCCGAGCAGCAGGTGAATCAGGAAGGGCCACAGTACCGATCGTGACCGGTGGGCAACCACGCCGAACAGCAGGCCCGCAGGGATGGCGGCGAGCAGCTCAGGGAAGGGCTTGCCCAGGTGCACCAGCGAGGTGACAGCCGTCTGAAGCCAGATGGCCGGGACCGGGCCCCAGTACCGTTCAACGGTTCCCTGCAGGTAGCCGCGGAAGAAGAACTCGTAGGCCAGGTAGTACAAGGCGTAGGTACCGGCCCAGACGAGCAGCAGCCAACCGCTGTCCGCCACCCCGGGGCCGGTCCAGGGATATTCCGCCCTGATTGCCGGATCCGCGGTGGCCAGCCAGGCGACGAGCAGCACGAGCGGTGCGGCCAGCACGGTGATTCTTGTGCCGAACTTCGCGTCACCGCGGGAGAGGCCGATCGAGCGTGCTTTCAGCCCGCTGAACAGCGCCAGCACCAGTGGCACCAGCAGTAACAGCAGCACCGTCCAGGCGACCGCGCTGAGCGCCGGCTGCAGGCCGGGCAGTGACGGGCTGCCGAAATCCCACCACAGCACTGACAGCAGCAGGCTGGCGAGCAGCGTGAACCAGAGCGAATCCTGGCCGGATGGGAACAGGCGTGCCAGCGACCGCGCCAGCTCCCTGGCAGCAGCAGCCAGGTCAGTCAAGGTTCTTCTGGTAGAGCCGGTATGTCTTGTAGCGTGTCCCTCCGGCCGCCTCGATGCCCCGGTTCATGGCGGTGTTGGTCTCCAGCACCCAGGAGCATTCGCCGCCCAGGTAACCCTTGGCCGCGGCGTTCCTGGCGATGTCGTTGATCAGCAGAAGTTCCAGTCCGCGGTTCCTGTACTTGGGCATGACGCCAAGAATCGGCAGGCGGGCGCGGTTGATTATCCGGCGGCGGTTCAGCAGCCTGAAGATGCCGAACGGAAGCAGGCGTCCGTTCATGGTGGCGAACAGCTGGTTGATGTCCGGCAGGGCGATGGCCGTGCCTGCCACCTCACCGTCGATCTCCACGAACAGGGCGATGTCCGGATCCACGATCAGGCGCAGTTCGCTCACCAGATGGTCGAACTCCCTGTCCGTGTACCGGACGAAACCCCAGTTGTCTTCCCAGGCCTCGTTGTATATCCGCTTCAGGATCGCGGCCTCCTGCTCGAGCCTGAGCGTGTTGAGCTTTCGCACGGTCGGCCTGAGACGCTTCCTGACGCGTTCGGCGAGGCGCTGCAGGTGTTCGCTGGGGCCGTCAACTGCATCGAAGTGCCAGGCATAGAGGTCCATCACCTTGGCATAGCCGTTTGCGTCCATGTAGCCGGGATACGAGGCTGGGTTCTGGGGCATCATCACGTACGGTCTGGTGTCGAACGCGTCCAGCTGCATGCCTGAGCCGTCATTCATCGACGGGTTGGCAGGTCCGCGCACGGCAACGCGGCCCAGGGTCCGGGCGTGTTCCTCCACCGCCTGCAGCAGTGCGGCGGCCACCTCAGCATCGGCCGCCTCGAAGAAGCCGAAGAACAGAAGGTTGTCCCCGTGAGTGCTGTTGTGGTTGTCATCGTCGATCGCCGCGACCCGGCCCACGGTCCGTCCGCCGCGGCGGGCTGTGAACAGCTGGATGCGGCTGTGGTCGTAGAACGGGTTCTTGGCCGGGTTGAAGCGGTCCCATTCGGAGATGAGCAGCGGTGGAACGAAGGCCGGGTCACCGGCATGCAGCCGGTAGGGGAGCATGATGAACTCCTTCAGTCCGGCCCTGTCCGTGACGGCGCTGACTTCCGGCACGCTCTAGATCACTCCCAGCCGGCGGCCCACCTGGGCGAATGCCTCCAGGAGCGCGTCCAGCTGCTCGTCCGTGTGCGTGGCGTTCACGCTTGTGCGGATGATGGCCTCACCGACCGGCACCGCGGGTGGCAGGGCAGGTGTGGCAAACACGCCGGCATCCCACAGGCCACGCCAGAAGTGCATCGCCAGCTCGTCACTGCCGACCAGCACCGGCACGATCGGCGAACTGGTGTTGAGGGTGTTGAACCCGAGCTTCTGCATGCCGGTCAGCAGTTTCTCCACGTTGCGCCACAGCTGCTCTCGATGCTGCGGCTCCGAGTCCATGATCTCAAGTGCCTCTAAGGCCGCGGCCATCTGCATCGCAGGCAGGGCGGCCGTGAAGATGAAGGAGCGTGCGGTGTGCTTCACGAAGTTCACGACCTCACGCTGGCCCGCGATGAAGCCGCCTACGCTGGCGAATGACTTGGAGAAGGTGCCTATGATCAGGTCCACCTCGCCCTCGAGTCCGAAGTGCTCGGCCGTGCCCCTGCCGTTGGCGCCCAGCACGCCGGTGGCATGTGCCTCATCCACGATGAGGCGGGCGCCGTACTTGCGCGCCAGGGCCACCAGGCCAGGCAGGTCCGCGATCTCGCCGCTCATGCTGAACACGCCGTCAGTCACGATCAGGCGGCCGCCAGGCCGGTCCGCGTCACGGATCAGCTGTTCCTCGAGCTCGGCAAGGTCGCCGTGTTCAAACTTGCGGAGCGTCGCCCAGGAGAGCCGGGCGCCCTCATACAGGCTCGCATGGTTCTCACGGTCAAAGTACATGATGTCCTGCCGGCCGGCCAGCGTGCTGATGGCCGCGGTCGAGGCGAGGAAGCCGGCACTGAAGGTGAGCGCGGCTTCCTTGCCAAGGAAGTCGGCCAGCCGGCGCTCCAGCTTCTCGTGCAGGCTCAGGGTGCCGGTCAGGAAGCGGGAGCCGGTGCAGCTGGTGCCGAAATGGTCAAGCGCGCGGATGGCTGCTTCCTTGAGACGGGGATCCTGGGTCAGACCCAGGTAGTCGTTGGCACCGGTGATGATCATCTGCCGGCCGGCAACCATGACCGTGCCGCCCTGCTGCTCGGAGATGGCCTTGAAATAGGGGTGCATGCCCGCTGCCTCGTACTCGTCTGCGCGGGTGAAGGCAAGGGCACGCGCGAACGCGTCGGCGGGCCGGCGTCCGGCGGCGGCCGTGCTGTGCGCAGCTGGCGGCGGTGGCGTCACGTGTTCTTCAAGGTCCAACTGCGGGATGTCTGCGGCATCAGGCACGGGGGTCCTCCAGCGGGGTTAATCCCACACTCATTCGCGGAATGATATCACTGTATCGCTCCAGAGGACTCCATCAGAAGTATGGGTATGACCCGGCATAAGCACCCGACCACGCGCCGGACTGACCGGCGGGCGCTATAATGCCCTTGTGACCATCAGCGACGCGGCAACACTGCCCGGCGTCACCGCCGCTCCGGCGCTGACGCTGCGCCAGGCAGCCCAGACCGACGCGGCATTGATTCAGGAACTGTATCAGCGCACCCCGGGGTATTTTGAGATAATCTCCATCCCGTTACCAACCCTGAGTGAAACCCAGGTAGAACTCAGCCTGGCCCTTGCGGACGGGCGCAGGCACGTCGAACTGATCACGGTTCCGCCTGAGAGCCTGCCGGGCTGGCCACTGACAGATGCGACAAGTGGACAGCTGGTCGTGGGACTGCTCGACTACAAGCTTGATTACCCGGGTGAAGGTGATGCCACCGTCAATCTGCTGCTGGTTCCTGCCGAACTTCAGTCACAGGGCCTGGGACGGCAGACCGTCGGCTTGCTGGAGTCCCGACTGGCAGGCCGCTGCAGGCGGCTGCTTGCCGCCATATACGGACAGAACCGCCGGGCACAGAAATTCTGGCGTTCCCTCGGCTACCATTTTGCCATTGATGCAAAACCCAATCTGGACTGGTACGCTAAGGAGTTGGCAGCCCAGGCACGTACCTGGTCCCCTGGAGGTAGTGAAAACGATGACAGGCATGATTAGCAGATGATCAGCGTAACTGAGTTGCGCAACGGCACCAAGGTCAACATGGACGGAAGTCTCTGGGAATGCCTGGAGTACCAGCACCAGAAGATCGGCCGCGGCGGCGCCAAGATGGTTGCCAAGTTCCGCAACCTTGAGAGCGGCGGCATCGTGGAGCGCAGTTTCAATGCCAGCGAGAAGCTGCAGGACATCTTCATCGACTACAAGACCCTGCAGTACCTTTACAACGACGGTGAGACGTACACGTTCATGGACACCGAGACCTATGAACAGCCGGTCCTTTCTGCCGCGCAGATCGGTGACAACGCCCGCTGGCTCAAGGAGAACCTGGAAGTGACGGTCGATTACTACCAGGACCGGCCACTCAAGGTGACTGTTCCCAACGTGGTTGAGATGAAGATTGTCCGCACCGACCCGGGCGTCAAGGGTGACACCGTCTCTGGTGGTTCCAAGCCGGCGGAACTGGAATCGGGCGCCAGCGTCAACATCCCGCTGTTCGTCGAGGAGGGCGAGGTCATTCGCGTCGACACACGCACGGGTGAGTACCTGGGGCGTGCCTGATGGACATCCGTGAGCTGAAGAGGCTGCTCGCAGCCGTTGCCGAGGCCGACGTGTCTGAGTTCACGCTGGAGCAAGCTGACTACAAGATCAGCCTCAAGCGTGGCCAGGTGGTTGTGCAGGGCGTTCAGCAGGCGGCCCCGTTGCAGGTGCAGCAGCCGGCGGAAACCGCAGCACAGCTGACGCCGGAACCGACGGCCGAAACCGGCGTGGCTGCCGCACTTGACCCGCAACTGCAGGACATCACCGCGCCGATTGTGGGCACTTTTTACGCGGCCCCGTCTCCTGATGCACCCAATTACGTGAAGGTGGGCGACCGCGTCACGCGCGGCACGGTGCTGTGCATCATCGAGGCCATGAAGCTCATGAATGAGATCGAGGCCGAAACGGACGGCGTAATTGCAGAGGTGCTGGTGGAGAACGAGGACCCGGTCGAGTACGGGCAGACCCTGTTCCGCATCCGTCCGGCCTGAGGTCCGGCTGACATGTTCAAGAAGATCCTGATTGCCAATCGGGGCGAGATCGCACTGCGCATCCTTCGTGCGGCCTCAGAGCTGGGCATCGAGACCGTAGTCGCTTACTCCGAAGCGGATGAGAGCTCACTGCCGGTGCTGCTGGCCGACGAGAGCATCTGTGTGGGGCCCGGCCCCGCCTCCGGTTCGTACCTGAACGTGCGCAACATCCTCTCCGCGGCCATCGTCACCGGTGCCGAGGCTGTCCATCCCGGTTACGGCTTCCTGGCGGAGAACGCCGAGTTCGCTCAGAAGTGCGAGGAACACAACCTTGTGTTCATCGGTCCCCGGCCCCAGAATATCCAGGATATCGGTGACAAGGCCAGTGCCCGGCAGCTCGCCAGGGAGGCCGGAGTACCGCTGACACCAGGCAGTGATGAGCTGGAGAGCATCCCGCAGGCGAAAGAGTTCGCGGCCAAGGTCGGCTACCCGGTGATACTCAAGGCCAGCGCCGGCGGCGGTGGCCGGGGCATGCGTGTGGTCCAGTCCGAAGACACGTTGGAGCGTGCCTTCCAGAACGCCCAGGAGGAAGCCCGCAACGCCTTCGGTAACCCCCGGCTGTACCTGGAGAAGTACCTGGAGGAACCCCGCCACGTCGAGATTCAGGTGTTCGGCGACGGTGAAGGCAACGTGATCCACTTCCATGACCGTGACTGTTCGATCCAGCGCCGTTACCAGAAGATCCTCGAGGAAGCCCCCAGCCTGCTGGATGACAGCATCCGTGAACGCATCGCGGAAGCGGCCGTCAAGCTGGCGCGGCACATCTCCTACCGCGGTGCCGGAACCTGCGAGTTCCTGGTCGACCGCAACGGTGATTTCTACTTCAGCGAGATGAACACCCGCATCCAGGTG
>CAZBBU010000064.1:0-1470 GCA_964489965.1 uncultured bacterium | reverse complement strand
CGGCGGTACAGGCAGACAAGTCGGTAGACTACGAAGGGGCGGGCACGGTAGAGTTCCTGGTGGATCAGGATCACAACTTCTATTTCATGGAGATGAACACCCGCATCCAGGTAGAGCACCCCGTGACGGAGATGATCACCAGCTTCGACCTGGTGCGTGAACAGTTCAATGTGGCCGCCGGCCTTGGCCTGTCCATCACCCAGGACGAGATCGTCACCCGTGGGCACTCGATCGAGGTGCGGGTCAACGCCGAGGATCCCGATCATGACTTCCGGCCTTCAGCCGGCGTGATCACCGACCTGCACTGGCCCGGCGGTCCCGGGGTGCGGGTGGACTCGCACGCGTATGCCGGTTACCGCATTCCGGCCAACTATGACAGCCTGGTGGCCAAGATCATCGTGTGGGCTCCCACCCGTGACCAAGCCATACGGCGCATGCAGCGCGCCTTGCGGGAGACGGTTATCGAAGGAATCAAGACCACCATCCCGTTCCACCTCCGTGTGTTGGACAACGCGTTCTACCGCCGCGGTGACGTATACACGAACTTCGTGCCGCGCCGCATGCTCGGTTAGGCCGCAAGGAAGGCAGGAACACAGATGGCCAGGCGAAAAGCCAGGGAGTTGGCTTTCAGAACCTTATTCATGGCTGAACGCAGCGACACGCCCGTTCTAGAGGTGTGGGAGCAGGTACTCGAGGACCTGGAAGGCCCGGGAGCGCGGGAAGTGGGTGAGGAGGCGTACGGCGAGGTGCTGGACGAGGCCGGCATCGCCTTCGCCGCCGATCTTGTTGCCGCCTGGGGTGAGCATCACGAGCGGATCGACGCCACACTGCTTGAATCGCTGGAAGGCTGGACCTTCAATCAGATGAACCAGTCGGACCTGAACATCCTTCGGCTGGCGGTGGCGGAGCTGCTGTTCGAGACGGACATCCCACCGGAAGTGACCATCGAGATGGCGGTACGTCTGGCCCGCAAGTTCGGTGGTGACGAATCCGGGAAGTTCGTGAACGGAGTGCTCGGCAAGATCTACCGGCATCCCGGATTCGGGGCGAGCCGTGGTTCCTGAGGGCGCCGCGGAGTCCCTGGCGGGCGCCCCGGTGGCGGCCGCCGTGCTGGAGCGGGTGGCAGCTTCCGTTCAGGCGATGAACACGCCTCCCAGGCTGGTGTTCGTCAGGGTGGGTGATGACCCGGCAAGCGCCTCCTACGTGCGCTCCAAGGAGCGTTCAGCCCGCAAGACCGGAATCGAAGCCAGCACCATCGTGCTGCCCGAGACCAGCAGTCAGGATGAACTGGAGCAGCTGCTTGCGCGCCTCTCCGCGGACGACTCGGTTGACGGCATCCTCCTGCAGCTCCCCTTGCCTGACGGACTTTCTGCCGCTCCGGCAATTGCCCGTATCGACCCGCGCAAGGATGTGGACGGCCTGCAGCCCGTGAACGTGGGCCGACTCTGGAACGACGAGGACGGACTGTTC
>CAZBBU010000063.1:0-7493 GCA_964489965.1 uncultured bacterium | reverse complement strand
TGCAACGGATCAGGGGAGAACGTTGCAAAGATCCGGCTTGCCAGTTTCAGCAGCCGGTTCTTCAGGTCAGAACCCCGGACCACCGTTGGCAAGCCCGCGGCGCTGAGCTTCAGGCTCGTCGCGATCAAAGGTGCATTAAGACGGCACAGGATCAGATCGCCGGGCTTCACCCACGCTTCAAGTTCAGCTTCTTCGACCACATGCACCGAGCCTGCGATTGCACCAGGTGCCGCTTCCATCTCCGGTGCCAGCACCCGGGCCAGCTCCACGTGCAGTCGCGGGCAGCGGTACGTTACAGAAAGCGGCATCACCCTGGCCGCCAGGCGCTCCGAGATCAGCTTCATCGCATCCGGGTCCGCACCCGCGAACCCGAAGATGCTTTGGCGGGGATCGCCTACGAACACCAGACGGGCGCCAGCAGTTGCCAGGCTGAGCGTCAGTTCCAGCGCCACAGGCGAGTAGTCCTGGGCTTCATCGACGCAGACCAGATCGAACATGGGTACCGGCATGCGTTTACGCACCGGAACGAACAACATGTCCCCGAAGTCAAGCCTGCCTTGCTCTGCCTGCTCCAGGCCCATCTGCAGAAGTTGCGGGACCAACTGGAACAACCTGTCCACCTCAGTCGGGGAACACGGGGCCCACAGTCCACGTTCTGCCATCAGCTCCCGAAGACCGTCAGTATCGTCCGCAGCAGCAAGCTGTAAGCGAACGGCCGAAGCAAGCTCTGACAGAAAGTGCCGGGCATCGGGCGAGTCAAGCTCAGGCTCACGTTCTTTCAGGAGCAGTTGTGCGAGTTTCCGGTACTTTGCTGGCTGAGGAGGGAGCAGCTCGATATTTCGGCTTCTTAAGGCTTGCGCGGTGATCTGCCTGCCCAGACTGTGGACAGTCCTCGTGTCAACACCTGCCGGCAGCCGCTTCTTCAACTCAGAAGCTGCATCCCGGGCAAAAGCCAGGAACAACTGCCGTGAATCCGGCGGTTGACTGCGCGATATCTGCTCCAGTACCGTCGTCTTGCCAGCACCGGCAGTCGCGTGAATGACCAGGTGGTCAGCCGACTCGGTCAGCTGCTCCAGAATCGCCCTCTGGTACTTACTGGGCGCCGGCAGCGGTCTCATGCTGCGAGCTTACCGGCGCTGTCAGGCCGAAGAAGCCAACGTGTTGGCAGCTGCCACAAGCGAACAGGACAGTTGCTGCTGTTCAGTCGTACGTTTGCCTAAGGCGCTGGATGTTGGCATTGGCCACCGCCCGGCGCGTATCACTGGCGGGGAGCAACTCACGCGAGCGTTCCCACAGCCCGATATCAGCCGCCAGCTCCTCCGCCAGCGAATAGACTGCCTCCGCATCACTCGAGTGCAGCACCGCGTTCTCAAGAAGGGCAGCCGTGTCAGCCCGCAACTCTTCGATTCCCGCAGTCCTGCTCCCAGGCAGCAGCGGGCCGCGCGCCAACTTGAGGGCACGCCGCAGCTCGCCGGCGCGTACCGCCTCGCGAAGTTGCAGCAAGTCAAGCGAGTAAGGCACCTCAAGCCGATACGGCGTATCCGAGATCTTCACCAGCTGCCGCACGCGACTCACGTGGCTCCGCAGGGCCGAAAGTCCGAATTCATCACTGTCGCGCACCAGGTAATCCAGCAGCTGCTCGTCACCGATTCCGCGTGGATGCAGGGCAATGACCAACAGCACTTCCCACATGCGTCGCGTCAACTTCAGGCGCTGTCCCGCCAGTCGTGCCTCTGGCTCCCCAAGAACCTTCAGGTCCAGTTCCTTGGCGCTACCGGAAAGCTCGCTCCAGATCTCCGCGAACGCGGATGCTGGTGCGCTCAGGATCCGGAGTCCGGAAGGCGCCAGCTCCCTGAACGGTGCCACCAGCGACGTCGGCAACTGTGCCTGCGGCTCACCAAGCAGCCGCGCGTAGAGCCATGCGGTCATCCGCACGTCCAACCAGCTGGCAGTATTGCCATAGAGGGGTCGCAGCAGATCAAGCGCTTCCGGGTCTCCGGCGAGTGCCAGCAACATCCCTTGCCCCAGCTGACCGCTTTCGCTGACCAGATCGTGTTCGCCTGCGGCAAACGCGCGCGCCTGCTCTACCTCACGTGCAGCTTCCGCATGTCGATTCAGAGCGAGCAGGACGATCGCCCGTTGATGCGCGGTGCCAGCAAGCTGTCGGCGCGAGGCCACTTCGCGTCCCAGCTCCAGCTGTTGGGATGCCGTGCGTGCGTCTCCTTCAGCCACAGAAAGGGCCGCCAGGGTCAGGCGCATTGAGGACACCACGTCGGGCGCGCTCGTACCTGCGATATGCAAGGCGTCCTCAAGCTTACGGCGCAAGCCCAGCGTCTCACCCGTAAGGATGCCGGCGAACGCCAGGTTGTTGGTGATCCGCGCCCGCCGGTTCGCGTCACCGATCTCGGCCTCATCCATGACGGACAATGCCCAGTCACTCCAGTGCAGGGATTGCCTCAGCTCGCCCGCATGCAGGTAGGCCTCAGCCAGTGAGCCGGCGTTGCGGGCCACGTCATATGCAGAGTTGGAATCTTCTGCAAGCCTGACGCTTTCCTGCAATAACGTTATGGCGGACTTGGGGTCCTTGCTCATGCGACCCGCTTGCCATAGCGTCAATGGAGTCCTGGACATCACGAGCGCACTGTGAGCCATGGCCGTCCGCCGTTCCGGCGAGAGCAGTGCGGCCCTTCTGGCGCGCAGATCTGGGGCCTGGTGGGCCTCCAGGAACTCGTCCACCTCCCAGAGTAGATCGTGATAATCCCCCACGGCCACGCCCGCAACCAGACGCCACTCGAGTGCCGACTCCAGTCCCACCCAGGGATCGTCTAGTGAGCTGAGCAGCAGGTGTAACCGCTGCAGTTGACCGCGTCTCTGATACTCCGGACCTGCGCGTGGCAGGACGCGCTCTACGAGGCGCGGTGCCGCCTGCACGGCCAGCTCGAGTGCCTCCTCATAGCGCTTCTGCCGCATGAGCGCGGAAATTACCAGGCTGGGGGAGTGCAGTTCGGCTTCTGAATGGGGCCGCAGTGATCCCGAGGGGGCAGGCACGCTCTCCAGTGGCTGTCCAAGCCGGGCCTTCAGTATGTTCATGAAGGCAGGTCGCCAACCGCCCGCACGTGCCAGGTCCGCAAGCACACTCTCGCGGGACTGCTGGGCCGGGGCCAGTTCCATCGCTTCCTCTTCCAGCAGTTTGAACAGTGCTGGGGGCAGGGCAGGTTGATCGGAAGGCCGCCCCTGGCCCTCGTCATAGTCCAGGAACAGGTGCACGCCCTGTGGCAGGCCCGACAGCAACTCAGCAACCAGTTCCGGGGAGTTCTCAGCTCCGGTGACGGCCAGAGTGAATGGTGTCAATTCACGGGCATACAGACGCAAACGCTCCAGGTGCGATTCTGTCGACAGTCCCTGGTTGAACAGTTTGCTTTCCGTGGCACGGTTGAGGGCAAGGGCCAACTCGTTAGCCAAGGCCACCTGATCCCAGTGTTCTCTGTCGCGGAGGTCCAGCCAGCCAAGCCTCCTGGTTTCGGCAAGCCTAGCCAGGACCAGGGGCAGCCCCCAGGTGCTCCCGCTCTCCGTGACTGTCGGTGACCGGGCCGAAGTCATAATCCCACTCACCCGCTCGTGCCACATGCCCATACCCACCAATAGTAGTACCTGGCTGCAGGCACGTAAGCGGCAGCAGGCGCCGGTGGTAAGCATGCCCACACCGCATACTGTGTCAGTCAGCTACGGGGAGGCAGGTCAGTTTGACAGTGTTGTTCCCGATTCTCACAGCGGAATCCAGGGTGAGTCGTGGCTGGAAGCCATTGAACATGGAAGTGCCGGCACCGAGTACAACCGGTTGTACATAAATCCGGTATTCATCTATCAAACCCAGTTCGGCCAGACTACGGGCCAGGACAGTGCCACCGACTTCAATCTCACCGCTGTACTCGCTCTTGAGTCGCAGGGCCAGGTCTTGCAGGTTTGAGTTGACAAGCGTTGCGTTCGGTCCCACCGAGGTCAAGGTGCCAGATGCCACCCACTTAGGAACTGAACGCCAGGCGTGGGCGAACTCGAACTCAGCGGGACTCCAGCCTTCCTGGTCATCGTCCCAATAGCGCATCAGCTCATATAGTCGCCGGCCGTAGAGGCTGCCAGTGAGTTCTCGCGTTTGCGTTATGAAGTGGTCGAACAACTCAGAATCAGGCGCGAAACGGTCGTGATCAACATAACCGTCCAGCGACTGGTTCATACCGTAGAAGAGTCTCGCCAATGCGGTGCCCGCCTGTTCTCACGGAGTCTGCAGCGAGGGTGCCCGTTGGGCAGCAGCTCAGGCGCCAGCGCCGTAGTGGACGGCCGGGTGATTAAGGCCATTGGCCGTGCGCGCATTTGCGACCGCGTGAGGAGGTGCGGCCTCGAACATCAGCCGGATCTCTTCCAGCAGTGAATCGTCCCGAACCAGTACCTGCCCGCCCTGGAGTTCAAACCTGAAAGTTCCTGCCAGTTGCTTGTGTGCTTCGTTTCTGCTCATCTCTCGAGCCTCCTGTGCACTACACTAGCCGCGGCCCGTCCAAAAGCGATTCAGGCGATTCAGCCAGGACTTAAATTGGTTTTAAAGCGCCATTTCATAAGCTTCATGACAACTAAGGACGGACGGACCAATCCGCCGGACAATCATTCAGGAGGCATCACAATGAAGATCCGCAACTTTATCCTGGGCATCGCCATCACCGCCATCGCCACCTTCGCCGGTATCGGCTTCAATCAGTACAGCAGCGGCGCTGATGTTCTCGCAGGACCCGGCACCTGGATCACAGACGGCGACGTCGGCTGAGCCAACCGCACCATATCCATGGCGCGCAGGCCATAATTGTCCTGCCACACAATTTCCCTTCCCACAGCCCGATAAGTCAGGTGCTCGCGCAGTGAACTCATATCACCCCAGTGATGCCACAATCCAGGCGACCCGTCCAACCAACCTTGCGGACGAACTGCTGGAGCAGCAACCCGGCAGCGCTGACAACAAACAGCTACCCGACCTGAGCGAGCTCTTCTATTACTACCAGCCCATAATGGGCAGGCACGGAAAGCCCGTCATCTTCGAGGCGCTGGTCCGCTGGATGAACCCAGAAGGAATCGTACTCCCACCGGTCAACTTCCTCACGGATCTGCTGACATCCGGTGAAGACCTTCTGAACCGCTTCACCGCACATACCATCGGCAACGCTGCACGCGTTCTCACTGACAATCCGCAGCTCGAGAGAATGAGCATCAACCTGTGCCCGGCACAGATCTGCCGGCACGAGACACTGGCACTGCTCGCCAGTCTCTCAGGCGAGTTGCGCAGCCGGCTCATGATCGAAGTCACTGAGAACCACCTGCCCGAACGTGAAACGTACAGCCTCTGGCTTGGTGAAACCGCCGCACTCGGAGTGGACCTGGTGCTGGACGATTTGCTGCCCATGGACCTGGAAAGCCGTCTGCCGCCACAACTGCCGATAGAAGGTATCAAGTTCGACCGGAGCATCCTCACTCAGTTGACAGCAGATGAACCGGACGCCGAGCTGCTTGACATGATCAAGACGCTGCGTCGCCTGAAACTGAGCCTCACTGCAGAAGGCATCGAAGATCCGAAGCAGGTGCAGACACTGCTGGCCCTTGGTTTTGATCGCTTCCAGGGTTACGGACTGGGTATGCCGGTTCCCGGCCCCGGAGCAGTCGCGCACCTGGGCGGCAATACCAATGAAGCTGTCCGCTTCACGACACCGGCTGTCTGAGATAGATACTGCTGGAACTCAGGCTGACTGCTGAACTGATTCAAGCAATCTGCAGATTTCACGTACTGTGATGGCACGGGGTGTTTCTCCCTCCACTTGCGTGTCCACATCCAGGTAACTGCCACGGCCACTGTGTGTAATGGCCGGCAGCCGCACCCTGGTGAACTTGCCGGCAGCGAGCATCCGGTTCCAGTAAGAGTTGCGGAACAGGCGCCAGCGCCCCGGAAAAATCACGGCAGCCAGATCCGGAACAACATCCTTACTGCCCTGCAGATGCCACAGATGATCTATGTCCATCAGCCCCGGTTCATTCGCCATCACCCCGGCCAGAGAAATGACGTTGAGTGGTCCGCCGATCACGTTCCGCAAGTATGGTGCCGCCGTGAGTGCCACCTGGGAACCGCCGCTGTAACCGATAAGTGTCACCGGTGTGGTTTCATCAGCGTTGTAGCCCTGGCGTGCCAGTGAATTGAGGATGGCGCTGGCCTCACCCTGACCATAAATCGGTCCGTAACGGGCATCTGCCGCCACGAGAACCTGCAGGAGGTTGCGTATGTTGATCATGAAGTTTATCAGTGGGGCACGACCCTCCCGCTTGAGCCGGAAGGCCAGCCGCCAGAATCGCGCCAGTGGCCGGTTACGGAGCAGCCCCCTGTTGAGTACCGAGTACGGCATGACGTCGCCCAGCACGATTGCGTTGGGCAATCGCCTTGCTATCGCGTCCAGAGTGCCCTGCACATCGTCATAGTTGACGTCACCCACCTTGGCGATGCCGTCCAGGAACACGACGAAGTGCCTGTCGGACTCATGCCTGAAATGCCCGAAGGTGCGGTAAGGTGCGTGACCTTGCGGAGTCGGCCGTGTCTCGCCATCGTCTCCATACCAGCCGGCCCACCAGCCGAGCGTCTCCAGCGGCGCAGTGAGCATCGCGATGAACAGCGCGCCAAGCGCCACGCTGAGCAGCAGACCGATCACTTGCTGCTCCTCCGCTGGCCGGCGTTGACGATTCGGGTAAGTCCCTTGCGGTCCAGTACCAGGTTCACGCCAGAAGCGCGGGCCTGCAGCCAGTGGGCGAGTGCGAGCAACGGTCGCCCGACCGTCTGCTGCAGCGTAAGCAACACCAGAGCGCCCAACGCCACAGTGAGCAATGCCTGCCACGGTTCAAGAGCCAGGACTGTGGCAACGCCGAGCAATACCGCCAGAAGGCTCCAGATCTGCAGTATCACCCCGAAGGGCCTGCCCAGCACTGGCAGGAACTCGATGAAGCCGAATATGCGCGGGGCGAAACCGAAGGCGACAACCTCGGCGATCAGCGCGTAATCCGACTGCACGCCAAAGGCGAGCCTCGCTACCGCGAAGACAGTGAGTGTCCAGAACAGGTAAGTGAAGGCCAGAATCACGCTTGACACGAGCAGTGTGAGCAGAAAGCGGGTAGGACGTACACGGTTGATGAACAGCACCACACTGTTGCCCACCGCCTCAGATACGCCCGCAACCAGCACCACCAGCAGGGCCAGCTGGCCGCTTCCAGCTTGGCCACTGAAGCGGGCGATGGCTGTCGTATCCAGTTGCAGCACCCGCTCGACCAGCGGCCAGAAGTTGTTCAGTACCTCCACCAGAGCAACGCTAGCAGTTGCGAGCTGGCCACAGTGTTTCAGCCACTGTGCAGCACTGGCCCAAGCCAACTGAGCAAGGCCTGCCAGGTGGCCTCGCCGGATTCGAACATCTTCCAGTTGC
>CAZBBU010000062.1:0-7559 GCA_964489965.1 uncultured bacterium | reverse complement strand
CCGGACTCAAGGCAATCATCGCAGTTCACAACACCAAACTGGGCCCCGCACTCGGCGGCTGCCGGGTCTGGCCTTATGAGAACGAAGACGCAGCTCTGAATGATGTGCTCCGACTCAGCCGGGCCATGACCTATAAGAACGCAGCGATGGGCCTGAACCTGGGTGGTGGCAAGGCTGTGATACTCGCTGATTCAGGTGTGGACAAGAGCCCGGCACTGTTCGAGGCTTTCGGCCGGGCAGTAGAAAGCCTGGGCGGCCGCTATATAACCGCTGAAGACGTGGGCAGTGAGCCCGACGACATGGAGGCGGTACGGCGCCAGACCTCGCACGTCGCGGGCCTGCCTGACACCAGTGGGGACCCGTCACCCGCGACAGCCTTCGGCATCTACAGCGGTATCCGGGCGTCACTTGAGCGTGTCAGTGGCAGCCCCGAACTGGCCGGCAAACGCGTCGCTGTGCAGGGCCTTGGGGCCGTAGGCATGAGCCTCTGCGAGTACCTGCACAAGGACGGCGCCAAACTGGTGGTCACTGACATCGCCCAGAAGCGCATCGATTACGCGGTCAACGAACTGGGAGCGGACGCCGTAACCAGTGACGCCATCTATGATGTCGAATGCGACGTGTTCGCGCCCTGCGCCCTCGGGGCAGTGATCAATGACAGCACGCTGCCGCGATTGCGGACGTCAGTGGTGGCCGGTTCAGCCAACAACCAGTTGGCAGAGTCCAGTCACGCGCAGGCACTGAAAGACCGCGGCATCCTCTATGCACCCGACTTCATAATCAACGGCGGTGGGGTCATAAACATCGCACAGGAACTGGAACCGGGCGGCTACAACCGCGAGCGGGCCTATGAGCGCATCCGTGGAATCGGTGACAAACTCAAGACCGTGTTTACGATGGCTGAAGAACGCGACATCTCCACGGAGGCAGCGGCTTTCATCATGGCGCAGGAGCGCCTGCAGTCAGCCTGAGTCAACAACCCGCTCCAGCCAGTGCCGAGCGGCAGCCGGATTGCCAAGGCGCACGATCCGTGGTGCGCCTTGTTTGTTGGCCAGCTCAAGCAGCATCTCGCGGTTGCGGGTGTAAGTGTCCCAGGACCAGCGAATGATCCCTTCCTTGTTCGTGAAGGCGTGAAGCAGGCCGGGTTCCCGGTTGCCGTTCCACAGCTCTTCGCCAGTAAGGCTGCGCAGGATCGTGCGGCGTATCACCCGGTACATCACAAGCGGGCGCCGGTAATCGAGCCACACCAGCGTCTCGGCGCGGTCCAGCAACAGTCTGCGTACCTGTCGGTATTGCCACTCGCAGACCCAGCGTGGCTGGCTTGTGAACGCCTCGACCTCCGCCTGGAACTCGTTGCGGGGCGTCCAGTTCGGCCCGTGGTAAAGGGAGTCCAGCTCCACATACGGCAGCCTCAGCAGTCTGCCCAACTGTGCTGCCATCGTGGATTTTCCCGCACCGGAAGTGCCTGCCACCAGGATCCTGTTACCCGGATGGCTATGGTCTCTTGCCGCGTGCACGGACAGAAAGCCTAGCAGACTGGCAGATGCTGTGTGTTTAAAGCCGCCACTCTGGCTCCTCAGGCGGCAGCAAACGCCTACAATGACTGAGATTCTTCAGGAGGTTGTCAGGCCATGGATTCCAATGTGAGCTCCAGCACCCGTGTAGACCAACTCCTTGCCTTCAAGGGCCGGGAGGTTCATTCGATCACCCCCGACGCCTCCGTGCTGGAGGCACTGCAGCGCATGGCTGAACACAACGTCGGCGCACTGGCGGTCACAGAGGCGGGAGAGCTCAGGGGAATGTTCTCTGAACGCGATTACGCCCGCAAGGTGATCCTGAAAGGCAGGGCCTCGCGGGACACGCTGGTAAGTGAGAGCATGACAGCTGACGTCATAACCGTGTCACCCGGTGACGACATGACGACCTGCATGCAGCTCATGACTGAGAATCGAATCCGCCACCTGCCGGTTCTCGAAGAAGGACGCCTTGTAGGCCTGATATCAGTCGGTGACGTAGTAAGGGCGGTGATGCAGGACCAGCGATTCCTGATTGAACAACTGGAGAGTTACATCAGGAGCTGACTCGCAGGTTCATTCCGGACAACCGTCCGCAGGTCCGCTGAGGACCCGCAGTTGCCGGACGGCGGGCAGTTCAGATCCGAAGTGGGACTCCAGACGGGCAAGGAACTGCTCGAAAGCATGCCGGTCTGATGGTGTCAACTGCAGATCAGGGTTTTCCAGCATGGCCAGTAGCGTGTTGACGCGCCGCTCCCCAAGCTCTGACACGAGTGTGTGCGTGATGACCATATCTCCGAATAGCACGCCACAATCATGAGACCTCACGCCTGACTCCGTGCTGACTGCTGGCAGCTTTACCTATGGAGTCTGGGCAATTGCCAAGCGCCCGGTTCACCGTGGCCGGCATAACATGGTCAAAGCTGCAGGAGGAAACCACCATGTCTCAGCAACCGACCTTTGAGCAATTCACGGCTGTGCGGAGCATCCACGCTGCAACCTGGTCGCCCGACGGAACAAGATTCGCTTACCTGGCGGACACCAGCGGCCGCCTGCAACTGTGGATGCAGCCGGCAGGCGGTGGCAACGCCATCCAGTTGACTGCCCTGCCGGACAGGCGGGTCACGGGCTTCCGCTGGTCACCAGACGGCAGCAGAATCGCCTTCCTGGCAGATCATCTCGGTGATGAAATGCACCAGGTGTTCTTAACCGAAGTCGGTGAACAGGGCGGTAGCTGGCCGATTCAGCTGACAGATGAGGGGCAGGTCCAGTTCGGCCTCGGTGGCTTCACTCCGGACGGTCTGCTGGCCATCAACGGCAATGACCGTGACCCGGCTGAGATGGACGTCAGCGTTCTGGACCTTGATACCGGTGAGCTGGAGCGACTGCTCACGGGCGGTCAGCACTATGCCGGTGAAGTGTCACCTGATGGACGCTGGCTCACCTGTGTCTCGCTCTACAGCAACAGTGATTCGGACGTGGTCCTGGTCGATCTTGCCACTGGCGAGGCACAGGTGCTGACGCAGCACGAGGCGCCTGTGCTCAACATGCCGGGGCCATGGGCAAGTGACAGCAGCGGCTTCATCATCATCACGGACAAAGGCAGCGAGTTCTCGGGAGCCAGGTTCCATGAGGTGGAATCGGGCAACCAGTCAGTAATCTTTGACGGTGCGATGGACGTGGAACACGCCGACAGCTCGGCAGGTGGCCGCTGGACCGCGCTCGTTCTGAACGACCAGGGCAGGAGCACGCTCAGAATCTGGGATGCAGAGCGACGTGAATCATCCACCCCCAGGCTGCCGCCGGCAGTCATCACCAAGGTCAGCCTGCATCCGAGCCTGCCCCGCATGCTGCTCACCCTGACCACCGCACGCGAGCCGAACAACGTCTTTGAGCTTGACCTGCTATCAGACACCCTTGAGCGACGTGAGCAGTCGATGCTTGGCGGGATAGACCCCGACAGTCTTGCGGACCCGGTGCTGATCGAGTTCCCGTCGTTTGACAGGAACATCCCTGCCTGGCTGTACCGGCCGCAAGGCACAGGACCATTCCCGGTGCTGCTGTCCCTTCACGGTGGGCCTGAGGCGCAGGAACGCCCCGACTACGCCTACCAGGGCATGTACCAGTACCTGCTCAAGCAAGGCGTGGCCGTACTGGCCCCCAACATCCGGGGCTCCACAGGCTACGGCAAGAGCTACCAGCGTCTCATCCAGCGTGACTGGGGCGGCGGAGAATTGCGCGACATCGAAGCGGCCGCCCTGTGGCTGCGCCTGCAACCATGGGTGGATGCTGACCTGATCGGCATCTTCGGCGCCTCGTTCGGTGGTTTTGCCACCCTGTCGGCCATCAGCAGGCTGCCGCAGTACTGGGCTGTGGCAGCGGAGGCTGTCGGGCCCGTGAACCTGCTGACCTTCGCCTCGAGCGTACCCCCGCACTGGCGACCCATGATGAAGCATTTCGTTGGTGACCCTGTCGAGGACCGCGACCTGCTTATGGAACGGTCGCCACTTCAGTACCTGGACGCAGTAAGGGCACCACTGCTGGTCTACCAGGGTGCCAATGATCCCAGGGTCGTCAAGGCTGAGAGTGACCAGCTGGTCGAAGCCTTGCGCAGCCGTGGCATTCCGGTCGAGTACCACGTGGATGAATCCAGCGGTCATGGGCCGGCTGACCGTGACACTGCCGTTCAGTGGTGGAGAGTCATGTCCGGCTTCCTGCTCAAATACCTCAAGCCGGGCGCCTAGAAGTCACCTGGTGCCGGCTGGAGGCAGACCAGCCCCAGCTCGCGCCACATGCGCACGACCTTGGCACGGTCATCAATGACCAGCAGCACCTCTTCTGCCTTGTAGTCCTGCAGGAACCAGCTGCGCTTCAGGCTGTCATCGGGTGTGAAATCGCCATCCTGACGCATCAGGAGGCGGTCACAGGGAACCTCATGCTGAGCCAGCCAGGCGATGGTGTCGTCCTTGGCGCTGTCACTGCGTCCGGTCAGGATGTGAATATCATGTCCCGCGGCCTTGAGTGCCCTCACTGTGTGGATGACCGGCCAGATGGGCTCGTCATCCTTGGAGGCTGCGAAGAACGCGTCCCAGTCCTTTGGGTTGCGTTCGAGAAGGTGCACCCTGTGTTCGGTGTCAGACAGGGTTCCGTCAAGATCAGAGATGACAATCATTCGTTGATTATCGCTTGTGGGCAAGCCAGATGACGTGTCTGGCCGATTTCCTCTTGCGTGCCCGTACATTGAGTTGCTCAACCCGGAACCCGTTGTGACGCAGACGTTCCGTGAAGGCGCGGCTGGGGAAGGCTGACCAGACGGACAGCGTGCCACCGGTAATCAGGCTGCGCCAGGCTGCCTGCAGCCCCGCGTCCGAGTACAGCCATTCATTGGCCTCGGCCGAGGTGCCTTCCGGGCCGTTGTCCGTGTCCAGCAGGATCGCGTCAAACTCATTCCTGGCTGCCCGAAGTACATCGGCTACGTCCGTCTGGAGCACCTCTACACGCGGGTCGTCCAGTGGCCGGCCGGCCAGTGGCCCCAGGTACTTCCTGTTCCAGTCGATCACTTCCGGCACCAGCTCCGCCACCACCAGCCGGGCAGACGGACCCAGCCGGTCAAGTGCCGCCCTGAGCGTGAACCCCATGCCCAGTCCACCCACGAGTACCGTTCTTGCTTCCTGCGACCAGGATGCCGGCAGGGCAGTACGTGCAAGTTCTTCCTCGGACTCGTGCATGCGGCTGTTCATCAGTTCAACGCGCTGCAGACGCAGTGAGAACTCACCGTCCCTGCGGAAGAGGCGCAAGGTGTCTTCCGTACCCGGAATGCGGGCGTCTCCCAGGTGTTCCCAGGGGATCATGCGGGCGTGAACCCGGCCTGTTGTGGCATCTGGCGGATGGTGCACCTCTCGAGGCAATAAAAAAACGCGCTTCCTGCGCGTTTGATATCTTCAATATACCGCCGTATGCAGCATTCGTCAAGCTGATGCAGCGAGACTGCCTGAAATGCGCATCAAGGCGGGGTTTCAGGCGCGTCTGGCGCGCCAGCGGAGGAACAAGACGACGGCTGCGATGGCGATGGCAGCAAGCAGCACATAGACGACCACTGAATAGCTGTCGAGAAGATGAATCACGCGTTCCCAGTTCTCGCCCAGCAAGGCGCCGGCACCGGCAACAACTGTGTTCCACACGGCAGAGCCGACCGTGGTCAGCAGGACGAACGGGAGCAGCCTCATCTTGGACATCCCTGCGGGGATGGAAATAAGGCTGCGGAGCACCGGCACTACCCTGCAGACCAGCACAGTCCAGGGTCCGTAGCGCCTGAACCAGGCCTCGGCGCGCTGCACATCAGACAATTTCAGCCTGAGGATGCTCTCGTACTTGAGCAGGAGCGCCTCGAAGCGACTGGGTTGCAGCAGACGCCCCAGAGCGTAGAGAAGCAGTGCACCCGTCAGCGCACTCGCGGTGCTCACCACAATCACGCCCCACAACGTAATTTCGCTCTGCGTCGTCATGAAGCCACCGAAACCGAGAATCACTTCGGATGGGATCGGCGGGAAGATGGTTTCCAGAAGGATGAGAAGGTAGATCGCCACGTAACCGGCGTCAGCAAGGTAGTCGGTTGCCCATGACATCGCCAGAGCACTATAAGCCGTCAACCGGACACTGGGAGCAAGGGCCCGCAGTTCCTAACCGGGTATAGTGTACGAAGTAATGTCGTTTACCGGCATCAAGTCGTACGGTGTTCATCGCAACAGAGATCAGGAGAGCCCGTGAGCAAGGACGACCGCAACAATCCCGACCCACTCAGGACCATCCGACTGATGTGGGACCCACCACCACCACCGAAGCGTGGACCCAAGGCCAGGCTGACGGTGGCCCAGATCGTGGCAACCGCAATCCGGCTGGCTGACGAGCATGGCACCGAGTCACTGTCGATGCGCCAGGTGGCCAGGGAACTGGACTGCGGCACCATGAGCCTCTACACCTACGTCAGCAGCAAAGCTGAACTTCTCGAGCTGATGGTCGATCAGGTCCATACTGAAATCAAGCGGCCCGCTGACGACCTGGACTGGCGCGGACAGGTGTTCGCACTCGCACTGCAGTACTGGCAGCTGTACCACCGGCACCCCTGGATACTGCAAAGTAACCTGGTGCGCCTCTCACTCGGACCGCACTTCCTGGACGCGACAGAACTGATGGTAGGTGCCCTGGAACGCTTCGGTTTACCGCCCGGTGACATCCAGCAGAGCGCGATGGCCATCAGCTCCTACATTCATGGTGCCGCCCGCAGCAGCATGCTTGCGACCGAAGCGAGCCGACAGGCTGGCGTCAGCGAACACGAGTTCGAAAAAGCCCGGGCTGAGTTCTGGCAACGGTACTTTGACCTGGACCGCTACCCCGTACACACCCGTCTGTGGACGTTTGGAGCGCTGAATGACGGACGTGATCCGTTCGAGTACGGCCTCAACCGTCTGCTGGACGGCATCGAGCGCATCAAGTCCGACTGAACTGATCACCTGCCCGCGGGGCGGGGGTATCCTCAGGTCCATGAAAACGAATGCAACACTGCCCGCTCGCAAGGATGTGGACCCGGCGTTCACCTGGAACCTCCAGAGCCTGTTCCCGACTGAAGCCGACTACGAGCGCGAATTCGACGCGCTGGGTGCCGAACTCGTCAAACTTGCAGTCATGCAGAACAAGCTGGAGGCCAGCAACCTGTTCGGTTTCCTGGAGGAACTGTTCGAGGCCAGTGCACGCCTGAGGAGATTGGGAGCCTATGCCAGCCTCCCCACCAGTGCTGATGCAACAGATCAGCAGGCCCGGGCACGCCAGGGACGCTTCATGGCCCTGGCGGCCAGGGCAAGCAGAGCAACTGCCTGGGTCGAGCCGGAACTGCTGAGCCTCGGTCGCGACACCCTGACAGACTTCAAGGAGTCAGACCCAAGGCTTAAGAAGTATGACCGGCACTTTGACAGACTTGAGGCACGGCGCAGCCACGTGCTGAGCGGCGAAGTCGAGGGTATCCTCGGCGCGCTCGCCCTGCCATTCTCC
>CAZBBU010000061.1:0-7571 GCA_964489965.1 uncultured bacterium | reverse complement strand
ACCAGCAGCACCATGGGCGCGATGGCGGCCCCCCAGGCAACACCCGCCAGGCCGAAGCGGTCCGCAAGCTCGACGTACAGGAAAGCCTGCAGCGCGAGCGTGATGACGGTCAGCACCACCGGCATGGCCACGTGGTCCCGGATGTAGAACGTCCTGATCAGCAGGTTGTTGAGCCCCATCGGGAACACGGCGAAGCCGAGCGGAGCCGAGGCGACGGCGGTCAGCTCCAGTCGCACGTCTGCCGGAGTGACACCCAGCAGCGAGCGCCAGTTGAAAACGATCTCAACAGCCGGGCCAGCGAGCAGGAACAGCGCCAGGCCCGCGGGCACCGTCAGGAAGGTGATGAGCTTGAGACCGTCAAGCAGGGTTCCCGGCATGCGTTCCGGCGCGTCCCGGGCCAGACGGGACAGCCGTGAGTAATAAGCGAGGGCCGGCGAGATGCTGAACAGGCCCAGAGCCAGGCTCAGGAACAGGTCAGCGTTGTAGAAGGCGGTCTGCGCGCCCGCCTCGATGCCGGTGATGATGTTGGAAGCGATCAGGTTCAGCACCTGCCGCCCGCCACTCGTTATGGCGAAGGGAACCATCAGCAGCAGAACAGCCCCGAGCGTCGGGTGCCACAGGCGTATCCGCCGTGGCAGCAACCCCAGCCTGTGCAGGGCAGGCAGTTGTACCAGCAGCTGCAGCAGGCCACCCAGCACGTGCGCCACGGCCAGCATGACGGCGTGATTCGGGAAGACTGCCATCAGTACCACCGTCACCACGTTCAGCGCGACCGGCGCCCAGGCCGGCGCCAGGAACTCCTCGCTGGCGTTAAGGAGGCCCATCGCCAACGCCGAGAGCGAGATGGCAAGCAGGAAGGGAAAGACGATTCTGATGAGCCTGGCGGTCAGCTCCGGATCCACCAGCGTGGGATCGCCGATGAGCAGGTCCGCCAGGAACGGTGCGGCAAACCAGGCGCCCAGAAGCAGCAGCCCGTTCACCAGCAGCAGCACGCCCAGCAGGGCGGATGCGAGTCTCGCGCCGTCCTCCTTGTCCAGGCGGCTGAAAGCCGGTACGAAGGCGTTGGTCAGGGCTCCCTCGGCCAGCAGTTCCCGGAACAGGTTGGGCACTTTGAAGGCGGTGACGAAGGCGTCGCTGATGCCGGAGCTGAACAACTGGGTGAGCAGCGAGTTGCGGAGCAGGCCGGTGACGCGGCTGCCCAGGGTGCCGCCCATCAGTATCAGTGCACCGCGGTTGGCGCTTCGCTCGGGAGCTGCTGACATATCAGGCCATCCTACGGCCTGGCGGGCAGGCTCAGTAGTTCAGGGCGGTACGGTTCCAGCGGCAGCCGTTCCACTCGAAGTCCGCCGAGGCCGTTCCGCTGGCGAAGATGCGCTCACCACCCAGGATCTGGCGCACGGAGCCGCTGTAGCTCATGACAACCGAGCCGCTCGTGCCGGACATCGTCACGCTCTCGATCCGGTAGTCATACTGCAGGTCGGTGTAACTGCCCCCGTAGGTGGCCTGGGCGTTCCGGAGGAAGCTGCTGAAAGTGCGTTCGAACGCAGCCACCAGCGTGTCACTGTCGGGCTCGAAGGTACACAGCGCCGGATCGACGGCAGCGCCACTCTGTGCTGCCCGCTGCGAGGCCGCTGCGCTCGCTCCGGTTTCAACCGTGAAACTGTAGCTGACCCCCACGGACACCCAGGGCAACCAGGAGTTCACGTCCGCGAAGCTCGTGTGGGCCGCACCGAGCTCGAGGTCCACCCGGAAGCGCTCGGACACCGGCACGTGAGCTCCCAACGCCAGATGCAGTTCAGTCGCCTCGCCATAGGCACCCGCTCCTGCCCCCACGTAGATGGGCACCAGGCCCCCGAGTGGCAGGTAGCCGCGCAAGCCCCCGCCGAAGTAGAAGCCGGCCGGCGTAGGGGCGGCTTTGATGTTAAGACCAAAGAACCGATACTGCACTGCGGCGTTCACAGCATAACGGTTGAAACCGGGGAAACCACTGCTGACCCCCAGCGAGACCAGTGCCGGCGTGCTGTCAGCGCCGGGCACCGCGGCTGCATCCGCTTCCTGGGCGAGGGTCGTCTGGCTGAAAAGAATCATCGTGAGCAACAGGCTGACTGCGAGCCAGCGGCGCGGACGGGGGCTTGGCATGCCCGCAGGCTACCAGAACGCCCCTAAGCAACAGACGAAAAACCTCGCACCGGGAAAGTGAGTCGTGTTAATGTACCTACCAAGTGAAAATACGGCCCAAACGCAGGCTGGCACGGCGCCCGTTGCTGCTTGCCGCTCTGATCGCGGAACTGTTGCTGCAGCAGGCTGCAGCTCAGCCTGCTGCATCGCAGGAAGGCCTGCTGGATTTTGATTCCGGCCGGGCTGACACCGCGCTGGCGGTCGAGCAGGCCCTGCGGGCCGGCGACCCCTGGGAACAGCTTTCCTGGACCTTCACGCTTCGACCCTCCGTGCTCTACCGCCAGTACCTGGATGAACGCGGCGGGGACGTGTTCAACCCCCGTCTGAGTGCCACCCTGCAGCTCAGGTTCGGGGAGAAACCCGTTGATTCCGTCCGCCGGGCGATGAAGCTGGAACGTGCCCTTCTGGCGCATGCACGGGCGGGCAGGCTGGAGGTGCGTGACGCCCTGCTGGCCCACGCCGAACTGCTGCTGGCCCAGGATGCCCGGCAGCAGGCCGAGTTGGAGTTGCACACGCTTGATGCGGCGGCCACCGCGCTGGAACGCCAGGAGGCCGAACTCGCGCTGGACAGCGCGGAAGCTGACCTGCGGGCTGCCCAGGCTGCTGCGGCTGAGTTCGGACTGACCGGCCCCGCGAGGTTCGAGCAGCTGCGCTTCGGGCTTCCGGTCGAACCACGGATCAGCGAACTGCCCGCCTACCGCCTGCAGCAGCTGGAAGTGGCGGAGGCCGAGGCGCGATACCTGGCCGCCGGCACCGCCAGCGTGCTCAGGGACTTCCGCCTGGGCGCCGCAGTGCGCAACGAGGCGGTCGATTTCGACCTGGAGGTCGGCCTGCTGGCCGGACGCCCCGGTTTGCGCCTGGGCACCATTCACCCGGGGGGCCGGGCACGCATGGAAGTCCGGGTGAGTGCGGAGATCGCCATCGGCGACGGTCTTGCCGATCTGCCCCACCTGGCCGCTGAAACCGAGCGGGCCCAACTGGAGCTTGAACGCCTGAGCCTTGAACTGCGGGCAGACTGGCTGCTGGCACTGGAATCGCAGCAGCTGAGTGAGGCCGAGCTTGACCTGGCCAGCGCCCAGTTGCAGGAGGCTGAGGCGGCCCGACAGGAATTGCTGGTGGCGCAGGCCGAAATGGCCGGCGGGGCGGATGAGAAGGAGGCTGAACGCATGACCGCGGCCCTGGCACGGGCTGATCGCGAGGTGCAGCGGCTGCAGACTCGCGTTTACCGTGCCTGGATCACTTACGTTCGCCGGCACTTCGAGGTGCTGGAAGCATCAGAGGCCGACTGGTATTGGCAACATGATTAGGTAACATTCTGGTAATCTGGGCCGTCGACGTCCCGTCAAAATCCGGGAAACCGCCACGACAGCGGGAGTTGAATTAGTGGAAAATGAACAAGAACTGAACTTCAGGGACCTGGTAATGCTTATCCGGCGCGGTTTCCTGTGGGCGTTGCTGGCCGGCATCGTCTGTGCAGCCGCGGCCTGGTACATTTCACGCCTCCAGGAGCCGACTTATCAGGCCACCGTCACGCTGATCCTGAGCCAGCCCAGCAGTGAGCTGAACCGGTTTGGCGTTTCACTGGTTACTGCACCGTCCATCGACGTGAACGCCTACCGCGAGGCCGCTCGCAGCAACCCGGTGCTGCTTGCCAGCATGGAGTCGCTGGGCAGCAGCCAAGTCACGACGGAGGAACTGGAGGAATTCGCCAAGCAACTCACGGCCAGGACCCAGGAGAACCGACTGAGCAGCATGCTGTACCTGGACTTCACGGCTGACACGCCGGAAGCCGCGGCTGCTGCCGCCAATGCGGTGGCCGGCAACCTGCTTGAGTGGGACACGGAACGGGCCACCCGCAACCTGCAGACCATCGTGGACACCCTGGAAGCCCAGATCGCTTCGCTCGATTCGCAACTCGTGGGCCTGGACGGAGAAGACAGTGCGCTGCAGCGCGAGAGCATCAGCAGCCTGCGCGCCCAGCAGCAAGTTTCACTCAACTCCGCGCGCGCCCTGCTCAACTCCGCAGTTGGCGCACTGGAGATCATGGAGCCGGCCCTGCCGCCGCTCACGCCCATCTCACCCCGGCCACTGCGCAACGCCGCCCTGGCGTTCGTTCTGGCGGTGTTCCTGGTGTACGGACTGCTGCTGCTTCGTGGCGCACTCGACACGCGCGTCCGTGACTCTGAGGAACTTCAGGCCCTTAGCGGCCTGCCGGTGCTGGCGGAGTTCCCCAAGCAGACCGGCCAGCGTCGCCTGCCGCGCGAAGCCGCCGGTTACCTGCGCACCAACGTCCTGTTCTCAACCGCTGACGTGGATCCCAAGGTACTGCTGGTCACGGGCAGCCTGGCCAATCAGGGCAAGAGCAGCGTGTCGATGAGTCTGGCAGAGAGCTTCGCCCGCAACGGTTACCGCACCCTGCTTATCGACGCGGACCTGCGCAAGCCGGTATTGCACACCGAGTACAACGTCGAGCAGCGCAACAGCACTACACTCGCAGACATGCTGCAAGACCCCGAGGAAGACCTGCGGCCACACACCCTGCGATTCGACGCCAAGACGGGCATGGACCTGATCCCGTCGTTCGGCACGCCCAACAATCCCACCGAACTGCTCAACCGGGGGATGAAGCGGCTGCTGGACCGGCTGGCACCGGATTACGACGTGGTGGTGATCGACTCCGCGCCCATCCTGCCCGTGGCGGACACGCTGGCCATCGCACCGCACACCAGCGGCATCATCTTTGCCGCCAGCCTGTTGGACACCGACCGTCGCAGCCTGGTGGCTGCCTTCGAACTGCTGGGCCGCCTGGGTCTGCGCACGCTGGGCGTGGTGGCAACCAACATGACCTCATCGGGCCGCCGTTCCGCCGGCAACGCTGGCTATGGCTACGGTTACGGCTACGGTTACGGCGCCGAAGGCGAAGCACTGCAGACTCCCGGGGGCCAATCGGCCGGCTAGACAATCAATCCGGAAGTCACAAGGGCGGGCTCCAGAATGAGACTTGGAGCCCGCCCTTGGTTGTGCGAATATCACGTGCTCAGCCCTTGACGCCCGTGAGCACTACTCCTTCAACAATCTGCTTCTGGAAGATGATGAACACGATAAGCACCGGGATGATCGCCATGGCAGACGCCGCCATGATCAGGTTGTAGGCCGTGGCTGCCTCACCAGAGAACAGGGCAGTGCCGACCGGGATGGTGCGCATGCTGCGGTCACTGATCACGATGAGCGGCCACAGGAAGGCGTTCCAGTTGCCGATGAACGTGAAGATGCCCAGGGCGGACAGGCCGGGGCCGACGAGCGGCAGACCGACGCGCCAGAACAGCCCCCACTCGCTGAGGCCGTCCAGTCTGCCGGCGTCGAACAGGTCCATCGGCAGCGTCTGGAAGAACTGGCGCAGCAGGAACACGCCGAAGCCGGTTATCAGGCCGGGGAACATGATGCCCCAGTAACTGTTGGTCCAGCCGTAATCGGCGGACATCACGAACCAGGGGATGACCAGCATCTCCGTGGGGATCATCATGGTGGACAGGATCAGGATGAAGACGACTTCCTTGCCCTTGAAGCGCATGCGCGCCAGCACGTAGCCGACCAGCGAGCAGAAGAACAGCACCGAGATGGTGGTTACCACGGCAACGATGAGGCTGTTGCCGAACCAGCGCGGGAAGTCCGTGCGGAACAGGACCTCCTGGAAGTTGGCCAGCGTCCAGTTCTGCGGCAGGAAGTTGAGGCTGAAGATCTCCCGGATGCTCTTGAAGGCGGTCAGCAGCATCCAGATGAATGGGAACGCCATCACCACGCCCAGGACCGACAGGAGCACGTAGCTCAGTGCCGTCGCGGGCTTGAAACGGAAGCGGCGTCTGGCGGTGTGGCCACTGGGAGCGATGCTGGCCATCAGTACTCCACCTTTCTGTTCAGGAAGCGCATCTGGATCAGGGTGATCACCAGGATGATCGCGAACAGCAGCACGGTCACCGCAGCGGCGTAACCCAGGCGGGCGCGCTCGAACGCCTCCTGATACATGTACACGGCGATGGTGAGCGTACTGCCGAGCGGCCCGCCCTGGTCAGTGAAGTTGATGTTCACGACCTGGTCGAACAGCTGCAGTGAGGCGATGGTCGAGATGACCACGGAGAAGAGAAGCACGGGGTTCAGCAGCGGCAGGGTTATGCGCCAGAAGATCTGCCCGCTGTTGGCGCCGTCGATGCGGGCGGCCTCGTAATAGGACTTGGGTATGCCAAGCAGACCGGCCAGGAATATCACGACCTGGAAACCCACGTTCTGCCACACGACTACTGCGGCCACCGCCGGCAACGCCTGGGTGGTGCTGGTCAGGAACGCCTGCGGCTCGAAGTGCAACCAGGTGAGTCCAAGCCCCTGGAAGAATTCGTCCAGTTGAATCAGGAAGGTGTTGAAGATACCGAAGTTGACGGAGTACATCCAGCCCCATACCCAGGCGACTGCGGCCGCGGGCGTTATGTAGGGGGCGAAGAATATGGCGCGGAACAGGCCCCTGAAGTGGGTGACGGAGTTCAGGAGCAACGCCAGGGCGAGACCGATTATGAGCTGAGCGGGCACGGTGATGACCGCGTATGCAAGCGTGTTGCGCAGTGCCTGCAGCAAGCGGGGCGTGTTCAGCATCTCCTGGTAGTACTGCAGGCCCACGAACTCCCGCATCTCGGGGTTCACATGCCAGGTCTGCAGTGAGAGCAGGAACGACTGGATGGCGGGCCATATACGGATGCCCAGGAAAAATATCAGGGGAACCAGCAGGAAGGCATAAGCCCAGAGAGCTTCCCTGGTGGAGAGGCTGATTCCGCGCTTCTGGCCCTGACTCGCTGGTGGTTTACCTGCTGCGGCGGGTTGCAAGGCCACCTCCTTTCATTTGTTACTTGGTGCAGCCGGTTCCGGAGGATATACCCCCGGAACCGGCATTTGCAACTGAAGTCTTACTGCTGGGCTGCGTCGAGCATCGCCTGGTCGGCGGCTGCTGCAGCTGCGATTGCGTCGGCGGGTTCAACGCCGTTGAGGACGACCTGGTTGATGGCGTCCACGATGACGTCACGCTGGCCGCCTTCGTCAACGAAGACTTCGGCGGTGGCGTAGTTGAACGCGCGGATGAACGGACCGTAGACGGGATCTTCGGCCAGTTCGGGATCGCTGATCAGGCTGCGGCTGGCGGGCAGCTCGCCAACGACGTCGAGCCAGAGGAGCTGGGCTTCGTCGCTGGTGACGAACTTCAGGAAGCGCGAGGCGGCTTCCAGGGTGGCCTCGTCAGCGTAGGCGTTGGGGCTGAAGCCGTTCATGAAGAACGAGGCGTAGTTGGACTGCACGCCGCCTTCTTCGAGCACGGGCAGCTCGGTGACGCCCCAGTTGAACTGGGCCAGGTTGCG
>CAZBBU010000060.1:0-7647 GCA_964489965.1 uncultured bacterium | reverse complement strand
GAGTGACGCCTACGACTCCCTGCGCACCTCCAGCGAGCAGCTGAGTAGTGAGCAGCAGGGCCAGATGGAGGCCTTGCGCCTCGACCTGGAGGAAGCCCAGACGGAACTGGCGAGGCTGACGGGTGCGCGCGGCATCTACACGGTGCAGCCCGGCGATTCACTCTCCTCGATCAGCGCCTACTTCTACCGTGACGGCAACCGCTGGCCCGACGTGCTTGAAGCCAACTCACAGATTGTGGGTGACAATCCGAACCTGATCTACAGCGGAATGGTGCTCATACTGCCGCAGTGATCTCGTCGGCGAGCCTGCGGCCAAGGTGCGAACCGACCACATTGCCTGTTCCGTTGTAGCCGCCCGTGGCCCACACGCCGTCACGCACCTGACCGAAGTACGGCAGCAGTTCGCTGCGATAACCGACGGTGGCTGCCCAGCGGTGGCTTATGGGGCTGTCTATCCGCAGTTTCTCACGCAGGAACCGTTCCAGCCGTTCCTGCACCACGCCGCCCGGCACCGGATCCGCGTACCACTCCCCTTCCCCGCCGTGGTCGCGGAAACCACCCAGCAGCACGCGGCCGTCTGCCAGTTGCTGCCAGTACTCGAAGCCATGCCGGAAGTAGACCGGCCGCGCGTACCTTGGTGGGATGGGATCACAGGCCAGCATCTGAAGTCGCAACGGCTTCACCGACGTCGCCAGTTCCGGCAGCAGTTCGGCGAGCCTGCCATCCGCCGCCACCAGGACTGCCAAGCATTCAACCCGGCCGGCTGGCGTTTCCACCAGCCGGCCGCTGAGGCTGGTCACCGGGGAGTGCTCGAACAGGTGCGCCCCGTCGGCAAGAGCCAGGCTGGCCAGCTGGCGATTCCGGGCCACAGGGTTATAGGTGCCGTCCAGCGGGAACAGCAGGCCCTCACCTTCCGGTCCCGAGTACTCCTCGACTGGCAGGCCGGCAGCGCGCATGGACAGCAGCTGCGCCCCGCAATCCTCAAGCTCGTGCGCGTCAGCCGCTATCCGCAGGGAACCAGTCCGGCGCGTGTGTGCTGGCGTTTCCGCAAGCATCCGCTCAAGTTCCTGCAGCGTGTCCCGGTACCAGGCCACGGCAACCTCCCGGCCCAGCTGACGTTCCGCTTCGTGATGGAATGCGGCTATGCCACCGAGGAGCAGACCGCCGTTGCGCCCGGCCGCTTGCCCCGCGACCTGTCCGGCGTCCAGGCCCACCACGCTCAGGCCCTGTTCCTGCAGGCGCCGCACTGCTGCCAGCCCGCTGCCACCGAGTCCGATCACGCATACATCGGCCCTCAGCTTGCCGTTGAGCGACGGAAGCGGGTCCCAGGCGGGCAAACCTTCAAGCCAGGCCGGCAGGTTGTTCGACCTCATGTGCACGGCTGCAGGCGCTTGCCTTGTTCGGCTGACTCCAGGATCAGGTGCATCACGTCCAGCACGTGGAAGGCGTCAGCGGCACCGGCGGCGGGGCTGCCACCAGTCCGGATCGTCCGTGCCAGGTCGAGCACGGCGAGTCCGCGTCCCAGCCCGGCCTGTTGGGTGGTCGGGATGTCCTGCCACTCGCGGTTCTCGCTGCTGTAGTGGCGCAGTGTTCCCTGGAAGTGGTTGGGATCGGCCAGTTGCAGGGTGCCTGTCGTGCCGTGCAGCTCCAGGTAGGGCAGGCTGCTGGCCCACACGTCGAAGCTGCAGCTGAAGGATGCCAGCGGGCCGCTCTGGAACTCCAGCAGTGCCTTCACCGTGGTGGGCGTGCTGACCGGGATCGAACTGCCTGCGTGCGGCCCGCGCTGCGGCTGCCTGACCGGTTGGCTGATCCGGGCGCTGCCGCTGACTGACGAGACCCGGCCGAGCAGTTTCACCAGCTGCGTCAGGTAGTACGGGCCCATGTCAAACAGCGGCCCGGCGCCCGGCTGGTAGAAGAAGGCGGGATTGGGGTGCCATTCCTCCGGGCCGTGCCCACTGAAGTTGGCGCTTGCCCCGGTCACTTCACCGATGGCACCGGAACTCACAAGTTGTGACGCCTTGCTGAAGGAGGCCCCCAGGAAGGTGTCAGGGCCGCAGGTCAGTTGCAGCTTGTTCCTGGCGGCCAGGTTCAGCAGTTCTGCTCCGTCGGCCCGCTCCAGTGCCAGTGGTTTCTCGCTGTACACGTGCTTTCCGTGTTCGAGTGCCAGGCGGCTGACGCTGGCATGGGCGGCGGGGACGGTCAGGTTGATGATCACTTCGATGCCGTCCAGACGCAGGAGTTCGTCCGGGGACATGCCGGGTATGCCATGCGGTGCGCCCGCTTTGACGGCCCGTTGCACGTCGAGGTCGGCGAGTCCGTGCACGCGTACGCCGTTACTCTGCAGCAGCGTGCTGAGGTACTCGGGCAGGATGTTGCCGCAGCCGATTATGCCCAGGCCGACGGGCTCCTCAGGCATGCCCGTTCCGTTCCTGCGCGCGCAGGTAGCGCACGCTGTCTGCCACGGCCACCAGCATGTCGCCGTCGTACTCGTCGAGTTCGATGATCCAGGTGGCCCGCGCGGCTGCGTCAAGGATGGCCGGCATATCCATGTCGCCGTCGCCCAGTGCCAGCATCGGTTTGTCCTGTACTGCCGGTCCGTCCTTGAGGTGTACCAGCGGTATGCGCTCAGCCAGTTCGGTCAGCAGTCGCACCGGATCCCGCCCGGCGACGCGTGCCCAGTAAGTGTCCAGTTCCAGGTGCACGTCGTCGTTGAGTTGCTTCAGGAACGACTCGAACACGCCGGGGTGGCTGTTGAACTCCCACCAGTGGTTGTGCAGCGCGAAGCTGAAACCGGCGCCTGCGGCAGCCGCTGCGGCCTCGTTGGCGCGTTCGGCGGCACGTGTCACGTCCTGGGCATCCTTGAAGTCTTCCGGTCCGAAGCCGGACACCAGCCAGGTCACGCCCAGGGCACGGGCTGCGTCGAGTGATTCTTCAAGGCGGTCCCCATGTGGCAGTGGCAGGTGGGCTGCGGGAATCTGCAGGCCGGCCGCCCTGATGAGTCGCGCCTGCTGCTCGAAGGGCAGTTGCTGACTGTTGAACGGTTCCACCCCGTCCAGACCCAGCTCTGCCAGGCGTTGAACGGTGCCGGCGAAGTCGGCAGCGAGTTCAGTGCGTACGGTCCACAGTTGGAGGTGGAGTCGTCTGGGTTCGCTCCCGCTCACTTGAAGAACTCCTGTTCCAGCATGGTGGCCAGCGTGTTGCAGATTGGCAGGTGCAGTTCCTGGATCTCACGCCGGGTGACGCGCGGGACCCTGACGGTGCATTCGGCCTGTGCGGCCAGGGCGTCGGGTTCGCGGCCGGCGAGCACAATCCGGGTAAGCCCCAGGCTGCCGGCGACCCTGAGCGCAGCCAGCAATTCCGGTTCCGCACCGGAGTCTGCGATGACCAGGAGCGTGTCCCCTTCACGCCCGTAGGCGTACACCTGCTGGGCGTACACCAGCTCCTGGCCGGCACCGCTGGCGATGCCGCTGAGCAGCCCGGCGGGACTGCCGAGTGAGATGGCCGGCAGCGCACCCTGCAGTCCGTCGGCCAGCTCTGCCCCGGCCTGGCCGTGCTCGTCGCGGAGCTTGCGGTCCAGCGACTCTGGCAGTGCACGCTGCCGCTGATAGCCGGTGAGCAGGGCCGCCACCAGCTGTTCTGCGGTGAAGCCGCTGGGACCGGTGCCGCAGGCGAGCAGCATCCCGCCGCGCCGGTAGTTATCCATCAGCAGGTCGCTGCACCTTTCGATGTCGTTCCTGCAGGCGGTCAGGTCGCGGTAGCGCGATACGAGCCTGTCGATTTCCGGGTAGTTCAATTCGGACCCCGATTCAATGTTAACTCCGCTTCCTGTGCCTCGCGTCTGATGCTGAACACGGAGCTGACGCCCTTGTCACTGGTGACGCCCCACATGCTGTCCGCGATGCCGAAAGTGGTCTTCTGGTGGCTGATCAGCAGGAACTGGGTACCGCGGTCGGCCATGCGTTCCACGAAGGTGGTGAAGCGGCGGATGTTGGCTTCATCAAGTGGTGCGTCCACCTCGTCCAGCACGGCTATGGGCAGGCCGCGGCTGCCGCTGCCGTCCATGAGCGAGAACAGGAAGGCGAGCGCCCCCATCGTCCTTTCGCCGACTGACAGCAGGTTCAGTTGGGTGGTCCGCTTACCCGGAGGCTGCAGCTTCATGGTCAGCCCGGTGGGCCGGCCATTCTCCCGCACCGTCTCGATGCCGGCTTCCGCCTCGGGGCCGAACAGTTCGGCGACGTGGGTCACGAAGGCCGCGCGTACTGCTTCGATGGCTGCTTCGCTGCGGCTGCTCACCTCCTGATCAACCTGTTCCAGGCTCTGAAGCAGTTCGGCGGCTGCCTCCTCGGCGTCCAGCAGGTCACTGGCCAGCTGGCGCGAGCGTAGCCGTTCCTGCTCCAGTTCGGACAGGGCCCGGTGGTTCACGGGCCCCAGCTCCTCCAGTTCACGGCTGGCTTCAGCGAGCCGTGCCCGCAGTGTGCGTTCGGACCCTTCCACGGCCGTGATGCCGGGCGGGAAGCGTTGAGTCTCCTCGACGGCTGTCTGCAGCATGGTTTCGCGCCGCACCAGGGTCAACCGCAGGCGTTCCAGTTGCTGCTGGTGCCCGTCCAGCTCCTGGGTGGTGCCTTCCAGGCGTTCCTCAGCGCCCACGAGTTGAAGCCTCGCATCCTGGTAGTCAGCCTGCACGGACTCGAGCTGTACCGGCGGGTCGGCGGCCAGCGATTCTGCCTCGCTGGCGGCGCTACGCAGTTGCCGCTCCAGGCCGCTTGCCTCCTCGCGCAGGCTGGCAGAGGCAGTCTGCAGTGAGGCAGCACGCTCCTGATCGGCCCTGTGACGACTCACTGCGGCGCTGTAGGCGGCCTGGCGTTCCTGCCACACGGCCAGCTCGCGTTGTGCGGCGCTGCTGGCGCTCACGGCTGCGGACAGCTCCTGCCCGTGACGGGCCAGGGCCTGTGACGTCCGCTCGTCTGCCTCACGGGCCGCCTGGATGACTTCGGGCGGCACCTCCGCCGGCAACTCCTGAGCCTGTAATCCGGTGAGTTGTTCCTGCAGTCGTTCACGGCGGTTCTGCAGATCGGCAAGCAGGTGTTCCCTGACGGCGCGCTCCTGAGCCTGCAGGGCTTCCTGTCGGCGTACCTGTTCCAGCTGTTCCTGGAGTTGCCGGTTGCCCTCCTGTCTCGCGCGCACCTGTCCCTGCAGTTCCAACAGCGCTGCGTGCGCCTTGTCGGACTGCAGTCTGGCAGCCGCGGCCTGCTCTTGAAGGGCTGCCAGTTCGCGGGTCTGGCCGAGAACACCAGCGTTGCTGTTGCGCCTGCCGCCGCTCATGGCGCCGCCGCGGTCGAGTATCTCACCTGCCAGCGTCACGAGCCGGGGGCGGTCCGGCTGGCTTCTTGCCAGCGCCACCGCCGAGGTCAGGTCACGCATTATCAGCGTGTTGCCCAGCAGCTGGTTGAACAGTGACTCATAGCGTGGTTCGAAGCTGATCTGTTCCGTGGCGGCGCCGATGACGCCGGCGGCGTTCAGCAGGGCACTGGCCGTCTGCTGGCGCTGCGGACGAACCAGGTCAAGTGGCAGAACGGTGACGTAGGCGTTCTTGCTGCTCACCAGCGCTATGACTTTCTGGGCGACCTCGGCATCCGTTACGACCACGAACTCGCTCCGGGCGCCTAGTGCGGCGGCGATGGCCAGTCGGTGTTCCTCGTCGAGTTGCAGCAGGTCGGCTACCGCACCGATCACGCCGTCGATACCTGCGGCCAGGGCGATGCGGGGACCCTGGGTGAAGCCGCTTCGCGCGTCGATCGCCGCCTGGAGCCGTTGCCGTGATACTTCGAGGCTGCGCGCCTCAGCCAGGGCGTGTGCGTGTTCTTCCTGTGCCGCAGCGAGCTGACCACGAAGCTCGTCTAGCAGACTGAGTGCCTCCGCAAGCTGCTGTTCAAGCTCAGGTCCCCTGCTGGGTGTTTCCGCTTCTTCTGTTTCCTGCGTTGCCTCGAGCCTCTGGTCGGTGGCGTCCAGTTGTTCCTGGACTGAGCGGACCCTCTCTTCGAACAGGGCCAGCTGGCGCTCACGGTCGGTTGTGCGGGCCTGAAGCTGCTCCAGTTCCTGCCTGGCCGCGCGGGCTTCCTCTTCGAGCTTGCCGTAGTCCTCTTCGAGGCCGCTGGCGACGGCCTGCAGCCGGGTGGCGTTGGCTTCCAGGCTGGCCCTGTCGCCTTCCGGGGGGACTGGTTCGGCAGCCTGCTGCAGCTGCGCCAGTTCCGCTTCCATGGCGCCCAGTTGGCGGCGCAGGCCGGTCAGTCGGTCTCGCAGCGCCTGCTGCCGGCCTTCGGCCAGCCGGACTTCACCTTTCCAGGCTTCCAACCGGGCAGTGGCCTGCCGGTAGGTCTCCTGCTGGGCGGCGAGTTTCTCGCGGCGTTCGCGCAGGTTCTGGTTCAGGAACTGCCGGTCGTCCTGCAGAGCGGTGACCGTCTGTTGCAGCACGCGTTCCTGGTCCGTCAGTTCGCGCAGCTCCACCTCCAGACTCTGCTTGCGCAGGCCCGCGATGGTGAACTGCAGCGCCAGTGACTCACGACTCAGTTCTGCTTGCCGGGCGGCGGCCTCGGCTTCCTCTTCGAGCCTGGCCAGCTGCCGTTCCTGCTCGTCCACCAGGTCGTGGAGGCGTTCCATGTGGTCACGGGCGCGCGTCAGCCGGTCTTCGGCGATCTCGCGCCGGCCGGCGAGGCGGGCTACACCCGCGGCTTCGGCGACGAAGGAAAGCAACCGTGAGGGATCGGCCATGAGTACGCTGGATATCTCCCCCTGGCCGATGATGGCCAGGCTGCCTTTGCCGAGTCCGCTTCCGCTCAGTGCCTCATCGATATCCATGAAGCGGGCGTTACGGCCGTTGAGGCGGAGCCTGCCGCTGCCGTCGCGCTGGAGCGTACGCTGTACGGCGATGCGGCCGTCGTTCTGCAGCTCCACTTCCACTTCCGCGTAACCGAGGCTGCGTTTGCCGCTGGCGCCGTGAAAGATCAGCTCGGTTTTCTCGCCCGCCCTGAACTCACTGGCCCGGCCGCCGCCCGTCGCCCAGCGCAGGGCGTCCACCACGTTGCTCTTGCCGGAGCCGTTGGGTCCGGCGATGACGCTGATGCGTGGCGACAGCTCAAGCGTTGTGCGGTTGCCGAAACTCTTGAAGCCGTGCAGGGTGATGGAGCGGATCAGCACTTCGGTCTGTTCAGCCCTGGCGGTAGCGGGAGTACAGCAGGGCGGCAGCGTGGATGCCCTGCTGGTAGCCCTCGAGACTGAAGTGTTCGTTCGGTGCGTGCAGATTGTCGGTTTCGAGGCCCATGTCCAGCAGCACCACCGGGGCGCCCAGGAGTTCCTGGAAGGTGTTCACCACCGGGATGCTGCCGCCAGTGCGGGCGTGGACGGCCTCGCGTCCCCAAGCCTGCCTGAGTGCCCTTGCGGCTTCCTCCAGTGCCTCGAAGCCAGCGGGTGTTACGGCCGGCTGGCCGGCACCCAGGTGCAACACCTCGACCTCGGTGCCTTCCGGCGCCAGGTCACGCAAGTACTGGTCGAGCTGCTTCATGATCTTGCCGCTGTCCTGGTTCGCCACCAGCCGGCAGGAGATCTTGGCCATGGCGGTGGCGGGAATCACTGTCTTGGAGCCCTCACCCT
>CAZBBU010000059.1:0-7657 GCA_964489965.1 uncultured bacterium | reverse complement strand
GGCGACCCACGAGTTCCTGCACCTGCTGCTGCTGGACATGCGCGAAGACGGCACCTTCAAGGTCGAGGATCTTTTCAGCGGAGCTGCCGGTGATGTTGAGGAACTGAAGTCGAGGTACGGCCATCATTTCCCGTCCGGAAGCGGTGTGACCGAATCGCCACTCGAGCTGCTGGAGGAGATCGTCCTCCTCCAGCTGCACAATCGCAACCGGGCCATGCGCAGCCTGGCCCCGCTGCTGCGTGACACCGAGCTGCGCGGGTTGCCGGCCTACGCCGCACTGGCTCGTCTGGTGGACAGGGCGGCAGCGGGGGTGGCAGGAGAGTCAGGCGTGGAAGCGCAGCTGTTCGCCGGACTGCGCAGGCTGCTGGCCCCGCAGCTTGCCCGGCCCGACTCCCTGCCGGGCCAGTTGGAGCACTTCCGGGAGCTGCTGGGACCAGGCAGCGGTGCTGCTGAAGGTCTGCTTGACCGGCTGCTGCTGGCCGGCGATCTGCTGCGTGAGGAACAGGCGCCGCGCTTCAGTGGTGCACCCCCGGGACCGCCACCGGCGCCCGAGCCCGGCAGCCTGCTGGCAACTGACAGCCCCCGCAGACCAGCCAGCGACCGGGAATGGATGGCGGGAACCGTCATCATCGCCAAGAGCTGCCTGGTGTGGCTCGACCAGCTGAGCGAGCGGTATGGCCGGCACATCTCAGCTCTGGACGGGGTGCCGGACGCTGAACTTCAGCAGCTGGCGCAAGCGGGCTTCACGGCGCTGTGGCTGATCGGAATCTGGCAGCGGAGCACGGCCTCCAGAACGATAAAGCAGCTCCGGGGCCAGCCTGACGCCGAGGCCTCTGCCTACGCGGTGCACGATTACGTGATCGACCCGGCCATCGGTGGCGAGGCGGCACTGGAGCACCTGCGCGAGCGGGCGGCACGCTTCGGACTGCGGCTGGTGAGTGACATGGTGCCCAACCACACAGGCATCGATTCGCGCTGGGTCGTTGAGCACCCGGACTGGTTCGTCCAGTTGCCGGAACCGCCATACCCCTCTTACTCCTTCACCGGCCCGGACCTCTCGGATCATCCGGGGGTGGCCATCCGGCTGGAGGACCATTACTGGGACGGCTCGGACGCGGCGGTCGTGTTCGAACGGACGGATCTGGCCAGCGGCGAGAGCCGTTTCATCTATCACGGCAATGACGGCACGGGTTTGCCCTGGAATGACACGGCGCAGCTTGATTACCTGAATCCCGAGGCTCGTGAAGCTGTGATCCGCACCATGGTCGATGTGGCGCGGCGTTTCCCGATCATCCGTTTCGACGCCGCCATGACCCTGGTCAGGCGCCACGTCCAGCGGCTCTGGTATCCGCCGCCGGGCCAGGGTGGCGCCATCGCCTCACGCGCACTGCACGGTTCCATGCCCGCAGCCGAGTTCGAACGGGCACTGCCCTCCGAGTTCTGGACCGAGGCTACCGCCCGCATAGAGAGCGAAGCGCCTGGCACGCTGTTGCTGGCAGAGGCGTTCTGGATGCTGGAAGGCTACTTCGTGCAGAGCTTGGGCATGCACCGGGTGTACAACAGCGCCTTCATGCACATGCTGCGTGACGGGGCCAATGCGCAGTTCCGGGCCTTCCTGCGCGAGGCGCTCGAGAACGATCCGGCTGTGCTGGGCAGGCTCGTCAACTTCATGAACAACCCGGACGAGGAAAGCGCGGCGGAGCAGTTCGGCCGCGGCGACCGTTACTTCACGGTCTGCACGCTGCTGGTCACCCTGCCGGGACTGCCGATGTTCGGTCACGGTCAGGTCGAAGGGCTCACCGAGAAGTACGGGATGGAGTTCCGCCGCTCCAGGTTACGGGAGGTGCAGCAGCCCGAGGTGGTGGCCCGGCATGAGGCGGAGGTGTTCCCACTGCTGCGGCGCAGGTCCGAGTTTGCCCAGGCGGACGGATTCGAGCTGCTGGACTTCCTGGCCAGGGAGGGCGTTAACGAGAACGTGATCGCCCTGAGCAATTCCGGTCACCTGGTGGTGTGCAACAACAGCGCGGCGGAAGCACGCGGCTGGATCACCGGATCGGTGCCCCGCCTGAGGAACGGTGGCAGTGAGGCCACTGAGGTCAGCCTGGCCGCGGCCCTGGGCCTGGAAGGGTCCGACGGGGACTTAGTTGCCTGGACCCGCCTGGCGGATGGTCTGGACCGCATCACCACGCTTGGTGAGATCCGGTCCGGCGGGATGAAGTTCGAGCTTGCCGGCTACGGCAGGGAAGTGCTGCTTGACTTCCGGGTGCTGCCTGATGCGGGCTCGCTGCCTTTCGGTCAGCTGGCCGCGCAACTGGCCGGCCGCGGTGTACCTGACCTGGCGGCCGCCGCCGCCCGACTGGGCTGGCATGAGCTGCTGCAGGGCGGTCCGCCGCCCGGAGACACCGACGGTCTTGACGTACTGCCTGACGGCAGCCGGCTCTCGCGCCGTGATGTGGACTTGCTGGCTGATCGCCTGAGGCGGCTGGCCGCCCTGCTGCAGGAAACGGAACTTGAGCGGGCCTGGTTGCGCCTCAGTCCTGACGGCCGGCTGTTGCTCCTGATCCAGGGAATTGCCGGCTTTGAGCCACACCTTGAGCGCCTTGCACCTGATGCACCGGGGCTGTTCAGATCCCTGCCCTGGAAACCGGCGCCCGGCTGGTGGCAGGAGGACGGGACGCGATCATGGTTGGGTGTCCATCCGGCTCAGGATGGGGAATGGTTCCGGGAGGAGCCGTTCATGCAACTGGCTGCCTTCTTCGCCCTGCGTGGGGCGTTGCGGGCGGGGCCTGAAGCCGGGCTGGAGTTGTGGTCGGCGCTGAGCGAAGGGCTTGCCTTCAGCCGTTGGCGCCCGGCCAGACTGCTGCGGGTACTCGGCGCGCGCTCAGATGGGTGAGGGCCAATGCCAGTGCATCACCGGCATGGTGGTTCAGGTTGGCGGCTTCCGGTCCAAGCAGTGCCCGGACCATGTACAGCACCTGTGTCTTGTCAGCACGGCCTGAGCCGACCAGTGACTGCTTGACCTGCATCGGACCGTATTCGAAGACAGGTACGCCCAGTCCTGCAGCGGCGAGCAGCGTCACACCGACCGCCTGGCCCACCTTGAAGGCAGTGTCCCGCTGTTGGTGGAAGTACTGCGCCTCGATGGCGAATGCGTCCGGGCGGTGTTCCAGCAGGAACTCCCTGACGCCTGCGTGCAGACTCGCCAGCCGGTCCGGCAGCGTCTGGCGCGCGCTGGTGCGCAGCACCTGGGCTCCCAGCCAGCTGGCGTCCTTGCCCTGCTCGCGTACGGCGCCCAGCCCCAGGTTGGCCAGGCCGGGGTCACAGCCGACCACCACCAGGGGCTTGTCAGGCGCTCGCTTCATGACCCCAGCTTAACTCCGGTGCCGGTCAGTACTCCGAAAGGTACCGGTCCAGTTCCCACTGATGGACGCTGATGCGGTAGTCGTCGTACTCCTGGGTCTTGGCTTCCACGTACTTGCGGAACAGGTGTTCACCCAGCGCTTCCTTCATCACCGGGTCGCGTTGCAGCAGGCCCATGGCCTCGCGCAGTGTGGCCGGCAGCTGCCGGATGCGGTGCCGCGTGCGTTCCCGGCTGGTCATGTGGTAGATGTTCCGCTGGATGGCGGGTGGTGGCTCGAGCTCCTGCTCGATACCGGCAAGGCCGGCCGCCAGAATCACCGTCAGGGCCAGGTAAGGGTTGCAGGTCGGGTCCGGCATGCGCAGTTCCATGCGTGTGCCGATGCCGCGGCGCGCGGGGATCCGGATCATGGCGCTGCGGTTTGATACGGACCAGGCGATGTTGGTGGGCGCCTCGAAACCCGGGGTGAGACGCTTGAACGAGTTGACGGTGGGATTGGTGATGGCCGCCATGCCTGAGGCATGTTGCAGCACGCCGGCTATGAACTGCAGGGCGGTCCGGCTCAGGCCGTGTTCGCCGGATTCGTCATAGAAGGCATTCTGGCCGTCCTTGAACAGTGACACATGGGTGTGCATGCCGGAGCCGGCCTGGCCGTGCACCGGTTTGGGCATGAAGGTGGCGTGAAGCCCGTGATTCAGGGCGATGCGTTTGACCACGGTGCGGAAGGTGACGATGCTGTCGGCGGTGCGCAGGGCATCGCCGTACTTGAAGTCCACTTCGTGCTGCCCGGGTCCCACTTCGTGATGGGCCGCTTCGATCTCGAAGCCCATCTCGACCAGGGTGTCCACGATGTCACGCCGGGCTTCCTCGCCGCGATCGACAGGTGCCAGGTCGAAGTATCCGGCGGAATCCCCGGTGATTGTGGTGGGGCGACCGTCGGCATCCCGCTGGAACAGGTAGAACTCCGGTTCGGGGCCGACCAGCATGTCATCGAATCCCGCTGCACGCAGCCGTTCGACCTGTCTCTTCAGCACGCGGCGCGGGTCGCCGGGGAAGGGGCTGCCGTCGTGCAGGTCGATGTCGCAGATGACGCGGGCCACATGGCCGCGCTCGTCGTCCTCGATGATGCTGGGCAGCACCAGCAGCGTGTCAAGGTCGGGGCGCAGCAGCATGTCGGATTCCTCGATGCGGGTGAAACCCTGTACCGATGAACCGTCGAACATGATCTCGCCGCTCAGGGCTTTGTCGAATTGGGACTCTGGCACCTCGATGTTCTTGACCTGACCCATTATGTCGCTGAACTGCAGGCGCAAAAACTTCACATTTGCATCTTTCAGCTGTCCCAGTAGCTTGTCCATCGGTAGATTCTGCAAAATGTCACCCTTTCTCCTGTCAATTGACCGGTTACTGCCATACGCTGTGCATGACTCACCAGTTATACAACACAGTCCGGGCTTCCGTATCCACAACCGGCCGGCCGGCCCACAAGTGCGCCGTACAGGCGCAACGCGCGCGTTGACACTGTCAGCCTCGCCACATATGATGCGAGGGCAACACAAATTACCGGAGCGGTACCACACGGCTTCGGGCGTTTCATTTCAGGAGGGTCGATGAAGAAACTCGTTATCGCAACTCTGGGCGCCATCACTGTTACTGGCGCGCTCGCTCAATCCGCACCGGAACCCGCCAACGTCGGTCTGCTGTTCGACTACACCGGTGCCCTGGCCGAGTTCGGACCGGGCATGGAGAACGGTGCCCGGCTGGCCCTTGACTCAATCAACGCCGCCTCTGAAGCGGTCTTCGGCGGTCCGCTGCTGAACATGATCGTGGAAGACGGTGCCACTGAAGCGTCCGTCGGTGTTGACCGTGCGCGCAAACTGGTGGACACCGATAACGTGGTTGCGATCGTCGGCGCCCTCGCCAGCGGTGTGACGGTCAACGTGGCCGAGGCCGTGACCATCCCGTCCGAAGTGGTCCTCATCAGCCCGGCCAGCACCAGCCCGCTCATCTCGATCCTCGAAGACAATGACTTCCTGTTCCGCACCGTGGCCTCGGATGCCACCCAGGGCGTAGTCGGCGCCATGCTCGCCCGTGGCGAGATCGTTGACGGCCACTCCGTGGACACCGCCAGCATCTTCTACATCAACAGCCCGTACGGCCAGGGACTTGCCGATGCGTTCTCAGCCGCCTTTGAAGCCCGCGGCGGAACTGTGCTCGCCACCGTGGCCCACCCCGAGCAGCCCCAGCCCAGCTACGCAGCCGAGCTCGAGGCACTGCTGGCCGATGACCCGGACGTGATCCTGGCGGTCAGCTACCCCGGTCAGGCCACCGTCTACATGACCGAGGCCCGTGACCTGTACGACTTCACCAGCTGGCAGTACGTTGACGGCACCCAGTCACTCGACATCGTGGCCGCCGTCGGCGCAGACGTCATCGAAGGCCAGTACGGCACCGGACCGGGCGCAGACGCCGGCTGGGGCGGCGCGATCGCCTTCCAGGAGGCGTTCGAGGCCAGCTACGGCGACCTGCCCAACCTCCCGTTCATCGACACCTCCTATGATGCGATCGCCGCCATCGGCCTCGCCGCTGCCTACGCGCACGCGAACGGCCAGGAGATCACTGCCACCGCGATCCGCGACAACCTCCGCGCCATCAATGACGAGAACGGCCAGGAGTTCGGCGTCGGCGAGTTCACCGCTGCCCTCGAAGCCATCGCTGCTGGCGAGGCGATCAACTACACCGGTGCCGCCGGCACGGTTGATTTCGACGCAGCTGGTGACGTGATAACCCCCGTGCAGGTCTGGCAGTTCCTGAGCGGCGAGATCGTCGAATACACCGTCATCTCTGCGGACCAGATTCCCGCCGAGTAAGAACTCATGCCTGGAAGCATCGCAGGATGCTGCCAGAGCCCGGAATGAATGCCCCGGAGCCGGCCAATCGGCTCCGGGGCATTCAACATGAGTACGGGTTCCGTACCGGGATCAGCGGGAGAGCAAACGTGAAAAAAGCGCCAGGGCCGGCGCCCGCAGGCCAGGCTTCCTGGCCAGCAGCACTCCTGCGGCGACTGCCAGCAGTGCACCACCGGCAAGCCCTGCGACCGGCGGCAGGCCGCTGCCACCCAGCAGGGTCGACAGCCGCCCAGGTCCGCCCGCACGTGCGGCGAGCCGTGACTCCAGCTCGAGCTTCTCCGCGGTCAGCTGCAGGCGCAGCCTCGCACGGTCTACCTGTTCCTGCTTCGTGAGCTCGCCAGCCACAGCAGTACACCTCCGAACAAAAGCAGCAGGCCGCCACAGGCTGCTGCCGCGCCCGCAGCACCCCAGATGGGTCTCAGTGCCAGGAAGAGCGACCAGCCGAACACCGCGCAGGCCCCGCCCAGCAGCAGCACACCAACCAAAGCCAGTGCCAGGTTGGTGCCGCCACGGACCAGGCCCGCCCCGGCGTTCTTGAGTTCCGCCTCCAGCAGCTCAAGCAGTGCGATGAAGTACTCTGTGAACCGGCTCAGCACTTGATTCAGGCTCCGGCTTACTTGCGGCTGACGATCCAGCCCAGCAGGAAGCCGGCACCGAAAGTCAGCAGGGCCGATTGAAGCGGCTTCTCCTCGATGCGTCCCTCCACCGAGTGCACGAACTGTTCACCCTGGTCCAGCGCTGCGTTAGCCGCTGACCGCACGTTGGAAGACACCGTCTGCGCGGCACCCGCAAGGTTCTCGCCGACGGAACCGGCGCGCTGCTGCAGTTTCTCCATCAGCCTGGCCGCCTCCGCTTCCAGCGAGTCACGGGCGGACTGCAGGATGTCACCGGATTCGCCGGCTGCGGCCTTCAGGTCCGCCTTCAGCTTCGCGATGTCCTTCCTGAGTTCAGCGATGTCCTTGTCCATTGTCTCTGCCATTAGCCAACCTCCCCTGGATCAGGTCCGCGGAACGGGACGCGCCGGGCGGTCCCTGTTTCCGAACCAGTGACGGAAGGCTAGCACCAGCTGGCCCCGCCTGACTGTCAGGCAGGGCCAGTTTCGGACTAACTCTCGGCCGTCTCGGGTCTTGCGCCGTCCGACACGTACTTCTCTTCGGCCAGAAGGCCCGCGGGCCGGTACAGAAGTATCAGGATCAGCATGAGCGCCACCAGCAGGAACCGCAGGTACGGGGCCCGTGCGGGCAGCGCAGGGGAGATCGCCGCCAGTGCCGGCCGGATCTCATCGATCAGGAACGACGTTCCTGTCCACACGCCCCAGATGACGAACGCACCAAGTATGGCGCCGCGGTTGTTGCCGCTGCCGCCGAGCATCAGCATCACCAAGATGAGG
>CAZBBU010000058.1:0-7774 GCA_964489965.1 uncultured bacterium | reverse complement strand
GCTTCCAGCAGTTGCGTCACGTGGTCCCGGTACAGCTCAAGCCGTTCGCTCTGGCGGTACGGTCCGTTGGGGCCACCCTTGACCGGGCCTTCGTCAGGCTCGAGTCCCAGCCACCTGAAAGTGTCTACGATCCTGGCTTCCGACTCGGGGTTGTAGCGCTCGCGATCAGTATCCTCGATCCGCAGGATGAACTTGCCGCCACTGGCCCTGGCCATCACAAAGTTGAACAAGCCTATGTAGGCGGTGCCGACGTGCGGGTCCCCGGTCGGCGAGGGTGCGATGCGGGTGATTTTGCTCATGGCTGACCCCTTCCGGCAGGACCGCCCGTTGACCGGGCGTCCGTGCGTTTCCAATAATCCGGCGCGCGCTATTGCCAGACTGAGCGCGCCACAACAGTAGTCACAAGCCTAGCCCAGGGCCAGTGACAGCAGCGTGACTGCCGCGACGGCCCAGAGGTAGGGAGAGAAGATACGGAAGCGCCCTTGCCGCAGCACACTGAACAGCCATACCAGCGCGATGTAGCCCACGATGAAGGAGGCCACGGTCATTATCAGCACCGGCATGAACTGCAGGTTGGCCTCGCGGATCTCCACGATGCCCAGCAGCGCAACTCCCAGTGAAACCACGAGATACATGAGGAACGAGATACGGGCAGCGAGCTCGCTGCTGATTCCCCGGAAAAGCAGGGTGGCGATGGTGGTGCCCGAGCGTGAAAGCCCGGGAAGCACGGCGATGCCCTGGGTGATGCCCACGATGAGTGCATCCGAGAAGCGCACCTTGCTGATCTCCTGGCGCGGTTGCGGACCACGTGGCGCGAACCAGAGCAGGAAACCGGTCAGTGCGAGTGTTATTGCCACCGGCAGTGGCGCCGCGAGTGCCTCGAACGAGTCCCGCAGCAGCAGACCAAGCAGGGCAGTGGGAACGCAGCCGGTGATCACCAGCAGCGCCAGCCGCCAACCGTCGGTCTTGCGGCCTTCCGCCGAGCGCAGTCCGCCCAGGAAGCCGCTTAAGGCCAGCCGCACGTCAGCCCTCAGTGCCAGCAGCACGGCCAGCAGCGTGCCGGTGTTGGTGGCGATGCCGATGGCAAGCGCCATGTCGCCCTCGCCGGAATCGAAGCCGAAGAAGTGGCTGGCCAGGGCAAGGTGGCCCGAGGAGGAAACCGGCAGGAACTCAGTGAGGCCCTGCACGATGCCCAGCACCAGTGCTTCCAGATTGCTCATCTATAGGTGGTTCCTTTCGGTCCGGCCCGGCTGGCGGGAGTACATGTGAAGCGGGGCCGGAGACACGCTAATGTCATCCGGCCCCGCCCGCCAGGCTGGCACTGGCCGCAGCCAGGCAGCCTGTGGAAATTCTGACTCAGCGCTTGCTGAACTGGGGAGCGCGGCGGGCCTTCTTGAGGCCGTACTTCTTGCGTTCCACGATGCGGGCGTCCCGGGTCAGATAGCCACCCTCCTTGAGGGCGGGCCGGAAGTTCGGGTCCACCTTGAGCAGGGCGCGGGCAACGCCGAGTTTGATGGCGTCAGCCTGACCGCTTGGTCCGCCGCCAGCCACGGTGATCAGGGCGTCATAACGGCCTGCGGTGTTGGTGATCTTGAGGGGTTCCAGTGCCTGGACGCCGGCAAAGATGCCGCGGAAGTAATCCTGGAAGTCCTTGCCGTTGACCAGGATGCGTCCGTTGCCGGGGCGCAGGAACACACGGGCGATTGCTGCCTTGCGGCGGCCGGTACCGTAGTACTGCTCCATCAGTTGAGCTCCACTTCTTTGGGCTGCTGTGCGGCATGCGGGTGGCTCTGGCCGCTGTAAACCTTGAGCCGGGTCATGATCTTGCGTCCCAGGTGGTTCTTGGGGAGCATGCCCTTGACCGCGTGCTCGATGATCCGTTCAGGGAAGGTGTCCAGCATGCGTCCGGCACTGATGCGGGTCAGGCCGCTCTGGTAACCGCTGTAGCGCGTGTAGACCTTCTGGTCCCACTTGCGGCCGCTGAACTGCACCTTGTCAGCATTGATGACAACCACGAAATCGCCGCCCGCCTGGTTAGGCGTAAAGTCAACCGTGTGCTTTCCGCGCAGCAGCTGGGCGATGCGCGTGGCGAGACGGCCGACCGTCTGGCCTTCGGCGTCAATCAGCAGCCAGTCATGCTGAAGCTGTTCGTCTTTTGGAAAGTACGTCTTCACTTTCTCCACGTCCTTAGTTCTGTTGGTTTGTTCAGGTCGGTGAGATCGGGGCCGACGGTCAAGAAACCAAACGGGAGTGTAACACGCCCCCGGCCGGGCTGTAAACTGCAGGCGGCACACAGGCGGCCTGAACGCAAAGAGCAGCCGCGGGTACAATGGAGGGCATGACAGCAGCCGACAAACTGAGTGCCGGCGGAACCCTGTGAGGGCCGCGGCCATACTCGCCCGCACCCTGCTGGCCCTGCTTGCGATAGTGCTGCTCGCAGCGGTAGCTGGCTTCCTGATCCTGCGTACATCGCTGCCCCGCCAGAGCGGCAGCCTGGAACTGGCCGGACTGGCTGCAGAAGTGACAGTGGTGCGTGACGGCTCCGGTGTGGCACACATCAGTGCCGGGAACGTCGAGGATGCTTACCGGGCACTGGGCTTCGTTCACGCCCAGGACCGGCTCTGGCAGATGGAGTTCCAGCGCCTGGTTGCGTCCGGCCGCCTGAGCGAGGCGGTTGGGGAGCCGGGCCTTTCGACTGACAGGTTCATCCGCATGCTCGGCGTACGTCAGGCGGCGGAGAGCGCCTGGAACAGCCTGGAGGACGCCGAACTGCGTCGCTGGATCACTGCCTACGTTTCCGGCATCAACGCCTTCCTGGACGCCCGCAGCGGGGTGCTGCCGCCAGAGTTCCTGCTGCTGGGGCACGAGCCCGGGCACTTCGTGCCCGCCGATGTGATCGCCTGGGGCAAGATGATGGCCTGGGACCTGGCCGGCAACTGGCCCCGGGAGCTGCTGCGCGGCAAGCTGCTGGGCCGGCTTGATGAGGCTGAGGTGCGGGCGCTCTACCCCGGATGGCCGGAGGAGACGCCAGTGACCATAGAGGGGGACTGGACCGCACCGGAGGCTCCTGGGGAAGAACCTCAGGACGATCCGGAGCCAGGGGAGGACACTGAGCCTGCAGACGTGGCCAGGATCCTCCAGGGGTTCGACCTGGATGCGATCTACGCGGCTTTCCTGCCCCGGCTCTCGCCGGCGGCAGGTTCAAACGCCTGGGTTCTCTCGGGTGAACACACGGCAAGCGGACTGCCACTGCTTGCGAACGACCCGCACCTGGGCCTGCAGACGCCATCGCTCTGGTATCTGGTTCACCTGCAGGCGCCTGGTCTGGATGTGATGGGCGGCAGCCTGCCGGGTACGCCGGCCGTGCTGCTGGGCCGCAACAGCAGCATCGCCTGGGGCCTGACCAACACCGGCACTGACGTGCAGGACCTCTACATCGAACGCCTGAGCCCGACCGATGACAGCGTGTACCTGACCGAGGACGGCTACGTCCCGTTCACGGTCCGGACCGAAACCATAAAGGTCAAGGGTCAGGATGACGTCATCCTGGAGGTGCGCGAGACCCGCCACGGACCCGTGGTGTCCGACCTGTCCGGAGACATCGGCGCTGTGGCAGAACTTGATGGTGACAGTTACGTACTGTCCTTCCGCTGGTCTGCCCTCGACCCGGAGGACGGCACTGTAGGTGCCGTGATGCGGCTCAACCATGCCACCGACTGGGAATCGTTCAACGCCGCCCTGGAAGGGTTCAGCAATCCGCAGCAGAACATCATGTACGCCGACACAGCTGGCAACATCGGTTTCCTGGCGCCGGGACGGATTCCCATCCGCCGGCAGGGTGACGGTTTCGCTCCCGTACCCGGCTGGACGGGCGAGTTCGAGTGGACGGGCTATGTGCCCTATTCCGAGGCGCCACGCATCTACAACCCGCCCAGCGGCATGATCGTGAACGCCAACCAGCAGATCACGCCAGATGATTATCCGTACCTGATCACACTCGAGTGGGCGGAACCGTACCGCGCCAATCGCATCCTGGAACTGCTGGGTTCCCTGGAGAGGCACAGTGTGGCCAGCAGCATGCGCATCCAGGGTGACCAGGTGTCTCTTTACGCCCGGGAGCTTGCGGCCGAGCTTCTGAAACTCGAGCTGGTGGAGCCGGTCCACAAGGAGTTGCAGGCAGAACTGTTCGGCTGGGATGGCGAGATGGCGGCAGACGCGGTGGCGCCACTGCTGATCGCGGCGTGGCAGCGGGAGTTCCTGACGCTTGCCTTCTCGGCGCAACTCGGCATGGAGTTCAGCGACTGGGCCGGCAACCGACCCGTCGTGATCCTGCAGCTGCTGCGCGGTCCGGACTCCGCCTGTGCAGCGGGCAGCTGTCAGGAGCTGGCAGTCAGGGCCTTCAGTGCGGCCGCAGACTGGCTCTCCGGGCAGCTCGGGATGGACAGGTCAACCTGGAACTGGTCTGAACTGCACTATGTCGAGCAGGAGCATGCCGTTCTGGGCAGCAGCCCGCTCGCCTCACTGGCCAACCTGCGCATCGCAAACGGCGGCGGGGCGTACACGGTCAACGCGGCCCGCTACGACCTGATGGGCAGCGAACACCCGTTCCGGCAGACTGAGGGCCCGGGCTACCGTGCCGTCATGGACCTTGGTGATCCCGCGGGCAGCGTGTTCATGCAGTCCACCGGCCAGTCCGGGAACCTGCTCTCCCCGCACTACCGTGACCTGCAGTCAGACTGGCGTGACAACCGCGGTCTCAGCCTGGACCTGTCTGTTCCCGCTGACGGCAACGTGCTGCAGCTGTTGCCGGCACCTTAAGCGGCATGGCCAAGCTCCGCTTCGAACCCTGGCTTGCCGAATACGACACGGCCTACCGGGCTGACCCGGAATCGGGCGTGCCGGAAGAGATCACACTGGATCTGGAGCTGCCGGCTCACGAATGGAAGGCGCTTTCGGCCAGCAGTTGCGAGCCGTTTGACAGCCTGGTGTTCGTGGACGGCAGCCGGCGCATGGAGGCGCGGGTGCATCTGGAGGACGCCGGCTGGCACGCGCATGGCGGCCTCGGAACGACGGCCGTAGGTGCGGTTCTGGTTGCTGAAGGGACCAGGGCCGAGTTCGCCGCTGACGTGCGCATCGCCCGCTGGTGCCTGATCGGCTCCGGGCGTGAACACCCGGCGATTCAACTGCTGGCCAGCGAGTCCTGGCTCACCGACCTGCGCTATGAACCGCTCAAGGTGCCCGACTCCGACCCCGAATCGATAATGAAGGGCCTGCAGGCCCGCATGCGGCAGGAGGAGGGAAACCTGGCCAGCAGCCTGGTGCAGGACCACCCCGGGGCGCTCGTGATCTGCGACGGGCCACTGCCCTTGACCGGCCCCCGCGAATCGATGCTGGGCTACATCAAGACGACCAGTGTGCAACGCCTGCCGGCCGCCCAGCTGGAAACCGCCAGGAACCTGGCAGCGGGTGAGCGGACGCCCATCCACCTGGTGGGGCAGGGCAGCTTCCGGAACTTCGAGTGGATACTCAGGCTGCGCGACCCGGCACCCTGGTATTACAGCCTCGCCGGCACCGTGCGCTTGCAACTGGCCGCCCCGCCGGACGCGAACGAACCCAGCGACTTCGCGCGCCGGGTTGCGGACTGGTCCTGTCTGGTCCTGCCGGGCTTCAGCAGCCAGGCGCACCAGGACCCGCGGGCGCCGCAACAACTGCTGCCGGTCCGCGCCCTGGAGAGCGAGCTGGGCAGACGGATGGGCAGCAGCCTGTTGCTGCGCCGAAGGATTGTGAGGGAGTACTTTGCAGCAGACGACTGACCTCAAGCAGCTGGGAGTGGTGCTCGGCACGCAGGAATCCGCTCCGCTCGAGTTCCACTTCGCTGTCCGGCACGGGACCAAGGTGCAACTGGACGAGATTGTGGCGGTGCAGGTGGCCGACCCCGGTGATCCGGAGCGGTTCATCGAGTTCTACGGCGTCGTCGACAGCGTCACCCGCCGCCTGGAAGGAGTGCAGTTCGACGGTGACACCGAACTGGTCGCCGAGGGATTGCTGCCCGCCCACGTGAGTTACGTGGCGCGCGTCAAGACCACAAGGGTCGAGCCGGAGGAGTTCGTGCCACCGGCACCGGGCGAGCCGGTGTGGCTGGCGCGCGGTCCGGCCCTGGAACGCGCCCTGTTCAGTGACACCATGGACCGCCGGTTGCCGGCCGGGGTGCTCCGCAACGGTGAACCCGCCTGGCTGAACCTGGACTTCATCGATGGCACCAAGGGCGCCCACGTGAACATCAGCGGCATCTCCGGCGTGGCCACCAAGACCAGTTACGCACTGTTCCTGCTCTACAGCCTGTTCAACGCCAAGGCTAAAGATGGTTCCCTGGTTCTGGACGAGGCAGCCAACTCCCGGGCGGTCATCTTCAACGTCAAGGGCCGCGACCTGTTCTATCTGGACCAGCCCAACGCCCGCTACCAGGAACAGGAGGACAGGTGGCTGAAGCGCAGCGGGTTTGAACGCAACCGCTACGAGCTGCTGGGCCTGCCGCGCAGTCCCTTCACCAGCATCTCCGTCAGGTCGCCCGCCATGGCAGCGGCTCCGGGTGGCGACCTGCTGGCCGAGGAGCAGGACGACCCGCGCATCCAACCCTACTGCTGGAGCCTGCTCGAGTTCTGCCGTGACGGTCTGCTGCCCTTCATGCTCTCCGGCCACGGCGACATGAGCAACCTGGGCTTCCTGGTGGACAGCGTCACGGCGCGTCTCCAGACACTGGCGCGGGGCCAGAGGGGTCCCGGTCTGCAGGTCCGGGAGTTCAGCAGCCAGCTGGAGCGGGACGAAGAGGTAGAGCAGGGCCGCATCGGCAACGACGAAACCGCCGACCTCGACGCGGCTGAGTTGACAGCCAGCGGGCATGAGTCGCTGCGGACCCTGAATGACCTCGTCCGCTTCATAGAGTTCAAGTTGCTGTTCGAGAACGACGGCGAGGGCGACCGCGGCTGGAGCGCCGCGCAGCCCAAGGGCACCCGTGAGGCGCTGATACGGCGGCTTCGCGGTGCCGCCCGCCACCTGGGCCGGCTGGTGCGTGGCGACCTCTCCATGCGCAAGCTCGAGGCCGCCCGTCCCTCGGTTCTGGACTCCGGCAGCCAGATTCACGTCGTCGACATCCACTCGCTGCCCCAGGCCGCGCAGATGTTCGTGGTGGGCGTCCTGCTGCGGCAGATATTCGAGCGGCGTGAAGGCGGTTCCGGTGGCGGCAAGGTGTTCGTGGTGCTGGACGAGCTGAACAAGTACGCGCCGGCAGAGGGTGAAAGCCCCATCAAGGACGTGCTGCTGGACATCGCCGAGCGGGGCCGCAGCCTGGGCGTCATCCTGATAGGGGCCCAGCAGACTGCCAGCGAGGTGGAACGCCGCATCGTCAGCAACTCGGCCGTACGGGTGAGCGGCCGGCTTGACACAGCGGAAGCCGAGCGGAGCGAGTATCGCTTCCTGACCAGCGCCATGCGCCAGCGCAGCACCATCCTGACACCGGGAACGATGGTCGTGAACCAGCCGGATGTGCCCACTCCCGTGCTTGTGACCTTCCCGTACCCCGCCTGGGCCACCAGACTCGAGGAAGCCAGGCAGCTGCCGGACCCGGCCAGACTGGGAGAGCTGCTTGAGTAAACCTGTACGGGTGCTGCACACTGCCGACTGGCATGCCGGCCGGACGCTCATGGGGCGGGACCGCAACCCGGAGATTCGCGCTGCCCTGGAGCAGGTCGCCGAGGTGGCCCGCGAGCGCGAGGTG
>CAZBBU010000057.1:2521-7803 GCA_964489965.1 uncultured bacterium | reverse complement strand
CAGTTTCCTGCTCACTTACGAGGCAAGCCTGGGCCAGGTGGCTACCCTGCTGCTGTACAAGCTCCCGTACTTCCTGCACCTGTCACTGCCCATCGCCGGCGTGTTCGCCGTACTGCTGGCCACCGGGCGGCTGGCCCGTGACTCGGAGCTCAAGGCCGCTTACGCGCTGGCCGTTCCGCCCGTGGCGCTGATAGTGCCGCTGCTGGTTTTCGGGCTGGTCATCAGCGCCATCGCCACTGTCAACAACGGCTGGGTTGAGCCGGTCGCCGAGGCCAGGTACTCGCGGCTGGTGGAGAGCTTCTACAGCTCCCGGCCGCCGACGGAACGTCAGCTGAACGTCGCCTTCGGCCTCGAGGACGGCACCATCCATTACGCGGCTGAGATCCGCAGCGTTCCGGGTGATTCCGCCCGCGCCGACCTGTACGGGGTGCTGGTGCTGCGGCCGGACGGCAGCAGCCTGCAGGCCACGCGTGGCCGCTGGGACAGTGAGGCCCGCGAGTGGATCCTGCAGGACGCCGAGCTTGCCCCGGCCGAAGGTGAACCCGAGCCGCAGGGTGAGGTGCACGTTCCGTTCGAGTTCGCCGGCAGTCCCTCCGCCACGCTCACGCGTGAGGATCTGCTGACCCTCACTGAGCTGAGCGGGCAGCGGCAGCGGCTGGCCGAGGCGGGCGCTTCCACCCGGGCACTGGATTACAGCTTCCAGCGGCGCGTGGCCGACGCCTTCAGCGGCTTCTGCTTCGTGCTGATCGCCGCGGTGCTGGGTGTGGGCGTCAGGGAGCGCTCAGCGGCTTTCGCCCTGACCATCGGCCTGCTCGTGTCGTTCTACGCGCTGTGGACCCTGTCGGGCACGATGTTCGACCGCGGGGTGCTGACCGCAGTGCAGGCGGCCTGGCTGACGCCGCTGATCGTGGCGGCCGCCAGCGTGCTGCTCGGCGCCTGGAGGCTCCGGCGATGAGGCGCTGGGGACGCTACCTGCTGCAGGAGATTCTGCCGCTCTACTTCGCCGGTCTGGCGATGCTGCTGCTCCTGCTGCTGGGCGGCTTCATGCTGGAGCTGCTGGCCGACGCCCTCAGCCGCGGCGTGCCGATCGGACTCATGGCGCGCTACCTGCTCTACAAGCTTCCGGTCGCGGCCACCTACGGCATCCCGCTGACCCTGGGTCTGCTGGTCATCGCCGTCAGATTCTTCAACAACGAGGTCGTGGTGCCGAGGAGTGAACGACTGGCCCTTGAAGTGCAGAAGGACATCCTGCTGCGCAGTCCCGAGTCACTCGTGCAGGAAGGCAGTTTCTTCACGGACGCGCTCGGTCGCAGCATCTTCATCGAGCGGCTGGAACCGGGTGGCGCCTTCAGCGGCGTGACTGTCATCACCCCGGGCGGCGCACGCGGGCCCAGTGAGGTCATCCGCGCGGAGTCAGGACAGCTTGACGAGGAGTCCGGCGTGTGGAACCTGCAGGGCCTGGCGATGCGGGTTTACCGCAACTCCCGGCTGGTGCTGGACTTCAAAGCGGAGACGGGCGTGCTGCCTGTTCAGGGCCTGAGTGCCGCTTCGAGCACGCCGAGCGATCTGGCGCTTCTGCCTACGGGCGAACTGCTGCAGCGGATCCGCAACGCCCCGCAGGACCGCGAGCAGCCTGCCGAGTACACGGCACTGCACCGCAAGCTGGCGGAACCGCTTGCCGCCACTGCCTTCGCCATCTTCGCGCTGGCGGTGGCATTGTTCTCATTCCGGCGCGGGGTACCACTGGGGCTGGTATCGGTCATGTTCCTGACCTTCGTGTATTACGCAACCTGGAGCGTGTTCAAGCTCCTGGGCGCCCAGGGCACCATCCCACCCTGGCTCGGTGGCTGGGGTCCCCTGCTGCTCTACCTGGGCGCAGGGCTGCTGCTGCTCGTCTGGTCCTGGAGGCGCTGAGCCGTGCGTGGGCTGCGGCTGCTGCTTGCGCTGCTGTGCCTGTTCGGCGCAGCCGGGGCGCAGCAGCAGGTGACCATCGACACGGGCGACGACCCGAACAGCCGCCTTGAACTCAGGAACTACGTGCTGCCTGACGGCACGGAAGTCACCTTCTACGTGCTGCGCGGCGACCCGCTGACCATCACGATCGGCGAGCAGCAGCTGTCCGCCACCCACGTGGAGGTCGACCTGACCCGCAACGAACTGCGGGTCATCGGCCCCGGCAGCTTCTTCAACGGCAGCGAGACCGTGGAAGGCACCGACCTGATCATCTCCCTTGCAGACGAGACCTTCAGCGCCCGCGACGTGCTGGTGATAACCGGTGCCCTCGACGTGCTGGGCAGCGCCGCCTGGCGCGTGCCGGGACAGATCAGCTTCGTGGACGGCGCCTTCAGCCCCTGCAGCCGCTGCGGGCAGGAGGTAGAGGACTACGGGTTCAGGGCCGAGCGGTTGGAGCTTTACCCCGGTGACCGGCTGATCGCCTACCGGGTGACGATGCTGGTACGCGGCCAGGACTTCCTCTACCTGCCGCTGATGGTGGTGCCGCTGGCACGGCCGGACCGGCAGCCGCAGCTGGTCATCCGGCAGGGCACCGAGACCGAGCGGGCACAGGTCGCACTCGACTGGCCTTACGTGACCGGCCCCAGTTCCTACGGCACCTTCTCCATCCGCTACTACGCGGATGTGGACGTTGACGGCGGCGGCCTGGCCGGCCGGATCCTGGGCGGCAGCGTGCAGGAACAGTACCTGGGCGGCGGCTTCGATCACGTCTTCTACACCGACGCCGGCAGCGGCAGTTTCCGCCTGATGTACCGGCCCGCCTTCCTGAACCCGGAGGCCCCGGACGGACGTGAACTGCAGCAGTTCAACTGGCGCTGGCACTGGCTTTCGGACCCGGACGCGCTGAACCACGGGGAGCCCGAGGCCGAGGTGCTGGTGGAACGGGATGACAGCCGGCGTTACGGCATCGTCGAGTACCGCACCAGCCTGGTCCGGGAGAATGACCTGCTGCGCTACGAGCTGCTGAGCCAGGGGTTCTTCGACCTGGTGACGGACGACCTGGTGCGCGAGCCCTCATACGCCGGACGCAGCACCCCGCGCCGCACCTTCTTCAGCGTTCGCTTCACGCCGCTGAGCCAGCAGCCCATCACCCTGGGCATCCTGCGGTTCAGCCAGCTGGCGCTGGAGGGCGGCGTTTTCGAGGATTCCGTGAACCCGGCGATGCGGGCGGTGACCACCCGGGCCTTCTGGCAGGCCGCCAGGGCCCGGGTCACCAACTCGGTGGAACTGCTGCCACTTGGCTTCTGGTCGGACTTCGAGCTGGAGGGTCGCAGCAGCTTCAGCGGCTGGTACTACTCAAGCGGCCAGCGCCTGATCGACTGGAGTACCCGCCTGACCGGCACCCAGCGCTTCGGGGAGTACGGCTCGCTGAGCCTCACCTTCGCGCGTGACGTCACGGAAGGCGAGACACCCTTTCGCTTCGACCAGCTGCCGCTGCGGGAGCGGACGGAGGTCACGGGCCGCCTGCGGCTGGTGCCCGGCAGCTGGCTGAACCTGGAGATGAGCGCAGGCTACGTGTTCCGTGACAGCCGCAGCCCGCGCGTGGAGGGCTGGCGCCCGCTGGAAACGACGGTCACGCTGTTCGATGACATCTCCTGGCTGGGCCTCACACTGAAGAACGTCCGTGACCTTGAGACGGGCGATCCCGGAAACGCGGACGTGACCCTGACGCTGCGCTACAACTCACGTGACCTGGACGCCAGCCTCGAGGCCGGTTACACCCATGACCTGGACCCGGATTTCTCCACGGATGGCGCCGTGCCGGTCAATGACACGGCCAGCCGCCTGGAGGGCGACCTGCGCACCGAGAACATGCAGCTGGAGTTCGGCTGGGGTTACAACTTCGTGCCCAGCGCTCCGGATGACCCGGCGGATCCCCTGCCCTACTGGGAACCTTTCACGTTCGGCCTGACGCTCGGCTCGATGCGGGCCAAGGATGACAAGGCGGGCTTCAGGGTGAGCTGGACGCGTGACATGAACTTCGAGCGGGTGCAGGCCTTCCAGTACGAGGCGCGCACCGGGCTCGGCCCCCTTGAGCTGTACGTGTCGGAGCGTTACCGCCTGCCGCAGGGCGGCGTGGACCGTACCACCTTCCGCGTCACCTACCCGGGTTACCTGCAGCTGGAAGCCAGCGGCATGTCGCTCATCCGGCCGGAGTGGATCTGGCTGGAAGACGACCCGGACCAGGTCCGCACCCACACCTGGACGGTGTCCGACGCACCGGACTTCGGCCCGCAGCTCTGGCAGGTACGTTACCGCACCACCTTCGACCCGAACCTGACGACGCTTGACGGAAGCATCGGCGGCCGGCGCGACAGTGCCCTGGAGCTGCGCGCGCTGCTCGAGGAGGAACCGGTGGGTGCCAGCCGCTTCTCCGTGGACCTGTTCGTGGACCTGCCGCTGGCTGATGACCGTCTTCCTGACAGTTACCTGCGCCGCGCCAACCTGACGCTGGGGCTGGACGTCTCCGGTCGGGTGGGCCTGCAGGGCACGCTGGGTTACCGCGGTACCTACAGCCTGGCGGAGGAAGAAGTGACGCGCGGCGAGCTGACGCTCACAAACCTGGCTCTCACCGTCAGGGTGTTGGATGACCTGTACGTGGGCGCGATGCTTAACGACGTCTGGGACCTGACGGGCAACTCGACCGAGCTGGCCCGTTTCAACCTGCAGCCCGAGTTCCTCGTCATGTGGAACCGGTGCTGCTGGGCCCTGTACGGCAGCTGGAACAGCGCCACCGGGCGGATCCGGGTTGCGCTGACCACGCCGGGTGCCACCAGCGGGCTGGTGGAAGAGATCACCACACCGTGGAAACTGCCCGACCGGCATGAGAGCGCGGGCGATCCCGGGTGAGGTGGCTGGCCGGGCCCGTCCTGCTGGCGCTGCTGCTGAGTGCCTGCACCGGCACGGTGTCGCCGCAGCCGCCGCGGCTTCTGTTCGTGACGCACGGCAACGGACCCTACCTGGCCGCGCTGGTCGAGGATGACCTGGCGGTCAGCCCGCGCTTCAGCTACCTGGCTGCCACGGAGACCGTGCTGCCCGGCGAGCCGGTCGCGTTGGACGTGACGGACCGGGCCGGCAGCCGCTCGCAGGTGGTGCTGCTGCTGGAGACCGCTGCCAACACGTACTCGGTGGCCTGGTTTGACGTTGCCGGCATCGAGCCTGACAGCGCCACGGAGCTGCTGCCCGACCTGCTGCCACTGGGGCCGCTGCTGGCTCCCGAGCTGGCTGACCCGTCAGACCTGTGCCTGACTGACCTGCAGGTGGACCAC
>CAZBBU010000057.1:0-2511 GCA_964489965.1 uncultured bacterium | reverse complement strand
GTCGAGATCGGGCCGCTGGCGATCCGCTGGTATGCGCTCGCCTATGTCGTGGGCCTGAACGTCGGCTGGCGCGGCGTCATGCTGCTCAACCGCCGCCGCTCCGGGGCGCTGACCGACCTGCAGGTGGACCACACCGGTACGCTGCTGGCGCTGCTGAACGTGCCTGACACCTGCGGCGGCAGCCTGGCGGCACCGAGCATCTTCGTGGTGGACACAACTGATGATTCGGTGCGGACGCTTGCCGGTTCCGTGCAGCTGTTGCCGTCAGGCCTGTACGTGAGCCAGGGCGGCGTCAGCGAACAGAGCGAGCTTTACTGGCTGGAGGGCGCTGCCGGCAACGCGCGGCTCGAGCGTTACCCGCTGCCGGGCGGTCCCGTTCAGACTGCCGGTGACTTCGGTGCCGGCAGTGACAGCCCGGAACCCCTGCAGCTGACCCGGAGCGCCGGGGCCTTCGTCGCGGTCCAGCCGGGCCGGGTGAACCTGCTGACCGATACGGCGAGCGGTCTGGCGCAGGAGTCTTCATCGGCGACCCGGGTGATCAGCGATCCGTACGTGGACGGCCTGCAGGCCCTGCTGGTACTGCACGCCTCGTCCAGCTCGCGGCTGTTCGTGCACGAGAGCCTGTCTGACTCCGGGCCGACCGAGGTGAAGCTGCAGGCTAACGTGCAGCACGGCACCGTGGATCCGGGCCAGATGTGGGTTTACTTCCCGCGGAGCGGCGGTCTGGTGGTGGTGGATCTGCTGGAGGTGCTGGAAGGCACCGAGGAGAACAGTACCGGTGACCGGCACAATCTGCCGGAGCTGGGTGCGCCCGGCCTCATCACCTGGCTGGAGGGCGTGCTGCCTCCTTCCCCCTGAGGGGTTCAGGAGTTGTGTCCCAGTTCCTGCAGCGCCGCTGTCAGCTGCTCGGTCATGCATGCCTCGGCGATGGTGCAGGCGGTCTTCAGGGCGCTTTCTACGGCTTCGGCCCCGGCTGAACCGTGCCCGATGAACACGTTGCCGTTGACACCCAGCAGCGGCTGGGCGCCCACGCTGGACGGGTCCATGCGTTGCCGGAGACCGGACAGTGCGGGCCTGACCAGCATGCCGCCGAGCCTGGCCAGGAGGCCGCCGCCCCTGATCGCGTCGCGGATCCAGGTGAACAGCACTTTGGCCTCACCTTCGGCCAGTTTGAGCATCACGTTGCCGGTGAAGCCGTCAGTGACCACCACGTCCGTGGTTCCGGCGAGCAGGTCACGGCCTTCCACGTTGCCGTGAAAGTTGATGCCGGGCGTGGCGGCCAGCAGCGGGTGGGCTGCCAGCACGAGCTCGTTGCCCTTCTCCGCTTCCTCCCCTATTGACACCAGGCCGACTGTGGGCTCCGGCCGCTGCAGGTACACGCGCGCGAAGATGGAGCCCATCACGGCGAACTGCTGCAGCCAGGCCGGCTTGCAGTCGGCGTTGGCACCGGCGTCGAGCAGGGCCACTGGTCCGCGGTCGGACGGGATGACGGTGACGATGGCGGGACGGTCCACGCCGGGGATGCGGCCCAGCGCGAAGAGCGCCGCGGCCATGGTGGCGCCGGAGTGGCCCATGCTGACGGCGGCGCTTGCCCGGCCGTCCTTGACCAGGGTCATGCAGCGGAACACGCTTGATTCGCGGCGGCGCCTGACGTCAGTGGCGTTCTCGTCCATCTCGATCACGTCGATGGTGTGTTCAACGCTCAGCTCCACGCCGGCGTGTTCCAGCAGGGGGCCCAGCCGCGCACGGTCACCCACCAGGATTACGGGGATCCCCTGTGCGTTCGCGGCCACGGCGCCGCTCACGGCGGCCTCCGGCATGTTGTCGCCACCCATGGCGTCAAGAGCTATCGGTAACACGACTGCGATTATATGACCGCGGGATTGGGCTGACCGTCAAGCGGCGCGTGCAGTCTGCACCCGTCGCCTCTCGCGGCGCACCGCGCTAAACTCGACCATGTGGACTTTGAGACGTTCGAGGCCCCGGCGCAGGAGCGGCTGGACGCCGCGATGGCGCTGAACCTGGGCATCAGCCGCGTGGTGGCCAAGGACCTGGTGCAGGCAGGCTACACGCAGGTGAACGGCCTGCCAGTGTCGAGGCCGGCGTACCGGCTGCAGGGCGGCGAGATCGTCTCGGTGCTGATGCCGGACCTGCGCCCCGCCGTGGTGGTGGCGGAGGACATCCCGGTAGACGTGTTCTTCGAGGATGCTGACATGCTGGTGGTGAACAAGCCGCCCAACCTGACGGTGCATCCCACTCCCACCCTGCGCAGCGGCACGCTGGTCAATGCGCTGATGGGGCGCTACACCCTGTCACGCGAGCACATGTTCGACCCGGCGGAGGGTGATTACCGCCCGGGCATCGTGCACCGGCTGGACAAGGACACTTCGGGCGTGATGGTGGTGGCGCGGAACGACGATGCGCACCTGGCACTGATGCAGGCCTTCAAGAAGCGCCTGACGGAGAAGGAATACGTGGCCATCGCCGTGGGCCAGCTGGCCGATGAGATCC
>CAZBBU010000056.1:0-7816 GCA_964489965.1 uncultured bacterium | reverse complement strand
GAAGTGCGGATGGAGCCTTGAAGCCGCTGTTGGAGGTTGGGCTTACGAAGGCGAGCTGCCGGCCTTCCAGGTCCTCAAGTGCTTCGATGTCGGAGTTGGGCGGCACGATGATCTGCATGGTGTAGCCGTAAACACCTGCGGTGTCAGCCATGATCACCGCAGGCACGAAGCCTGCGGTATTGACGGCTTCCTGCACGGCACCTGCGGCGAAGCCGGATACGTGGAGCCTGCCGGCCCGCATCGCTTCGATCTGCGCGGCATAGCTCTGGACGGGGAAGTACACCACCTGCTTGCCGGTTGCTTCCGACAGGTGGTCCAGGAACTCGCTGAACGCACCCTGGTACACGGCCGGATCTTCGGTTGGCGCGTAGGTGAACACCAGGGTTGCCGGATCCTGCAGGTCGGCCGGATCGGTCGGGGTGTCCGCGAGCATGTCGCCGTTGACATCGCAGTAGCGTGCATCAAGCTCACCGCGTTCGCAATCCTGGGCGAAGGCGGATCCGCCGGCCAGCAGCAGGCCTGCCATCAAGAACGTGCCGAGTCTGTACCTGAAAATCATGTTTCCTCCTGTGGTGTTGCCAAGGGGGCGGTGGCGGCCGGGTCATGACCGCCGTGGTTGAGTGACTCGCGGCTCACCGTGAGCGACAGGAAGTAGCGGTCGCCCCGGTAATACGTGCGGGTCAGGCCGATGAGTCCATGCCTCTGCAGGTAAGTGGTGCGGACGATGCGCAGTAGCGGGGCGCCAGGAACAACCTGCAGCAGATCAGCCTGCAGGTTGTTCGCGGGTACCGCCTCGATGCGCTGCTCCGCCTCCTTGACCTCGTCGGCGAGTGAATCACGGAGGATGGCATAGAGGGATTTGCGGAAGTCCTGGTCCGTCAGGTTCCTGCCCCAGCGTTCAAGCAGGACGATGTGATTGATGCCTATGGGCTCGTCATTAACGGTGCGGAGCCGGTCGACCTGCAGGATACGCGCGGTCCTGGGCAAGCCCAGCAGTTGCTGTTCTTCCAGGCCGGCCTGGTGCCAGCCGGAGCCAAGGACCCTGGTGGCCGGTGACAGTCCCCGGTTCAGGGAGTCTTCCTCGAAGCCCAGCAGCCGGGAAGCGGACCGCTCAGCCTTGTCTGAGTTCACGAAGGTGCCCTTGCCGCGCTGCCTCTTCAGGTAACCGCTGGCCACCAGCAGATCGATCGCCTGGCGCACGGTCATGCGCGAAACCCCGTAGTGGTCGCAGAGCTCGGCCTCCGTGGGGATCTGGTCGCCCACGACGAGCGCGCCGCTGGTGATTTCCTGCCTCAGGTCACCTGCAATCGTTGCGTAGATTGGCCGTGCAGCGAGGTCTGACACGCCAGCTCCCCTTCATGTCTAGTTATCTAGACAACTATAGGCCATATGGCGGGGCCGGGCAACAGGCTCCTACAGAAAGTATCGGTACCGGCTGTTCACGGCAGCAGGTCACGACTTGCCTTGACCTGCTGCCGGATCGGGCGAACCGGTGTCAGTTGCTCAGCTGGCGCACCAGATGCAATCCTCAGCCATGACGGTCTGTGAACGCACGTAATAGGTGGTCTTGAGGCCCGCCCGCCACGCTTCGAAGTGCCACTTGTTGAGTTTCACAGCCTTCTTGCCGCCGCCCTGACTGTCCTCACTGGCGTTCAGGTAAAGGTTGAAGCTCTGGCTCTGGTCAACGTGCCGCTGCCGCGCCGCGTTCTGCCTGATGCTCCAGCTCTGGTCCTGCTGGTAAGCCGGTTTGTAGTGAGGGTAGGTGTCCGGATTCAGGTCGGGTACCACCACCGGGATCTTCATGTCCTTCTTCTCTTCAACGTAGTACACGTCCGTCACGCCATCCAGGCCGGCTGTGGTGCCACTGATGATGCTGGTCGAGGCGGTGGGCGCCACCGCCAGCATGTAGCCGTTGCGCACGCCCCCGGCCGCGACGTGCTTCCTGAGCTCCTGCCAGCGTTCGCTGTCGTAGCCCCGGTCGCTGAAGTAAGCTCCCGTCTCCCAGTCACTGCCGCGGAACAGGGGGTAGGCACCCTTCTCCACGGCCAGTTCGTTACTGGCGCGGATGGTGTGGTAGTTGATCATCTCGTACAGCGAGTCAGCGAAATCAACGGCCTCCTGGCTCTCCCAGTCGATGCCCTTGAGTGCCAGCAGGTGATGCCAGCCGCTGGTGCCCAGGCCAACGGCGCGGTAACGCTGGTTGGTGCGGCGGGCCTCTGCCACCGGCAGGCTGTTCAGGTCGATCACGTTGTCAAGCATGCGCACCTGGATGCGGATGAGGCGTTCAAGGAGGGCCTCGTCATCGCCGGTCCTGCCCAGGGTGATGCTCGAGAGGTTGCAGACCACCATGTCACCCGGGGCCTTGGTCACGATGATGCGGTCAGTGCCGTCGTCCAGGTGCACGGACTCCTGGCGGGTCGGTGACTGGTTCTGCATGATCTCGCTGCACAGGTTGCTCGAGTAGATGACGCCGGCGTGCTTGTTGGGGTTCAGGCGGTTGACGGTGTCCCTGTAGAACATGTACGGGTAGCCGGTCTCGACCTGGCTGCGCAGTATCGCCTTCCACAGCGCCTTGGCCTTGACGATGTTGCGACTGACACCCACCAGTTCCTCGTACCGCTCCCTGAAGCTGCCCTGGCCGGGCTTCTCGTCATGGAAATCCTGCAGGTACCAACCCTTCTTCTCGTGTACTTCGTGCGGGTCGAACAGGTACCAGTCGCCGTCCGCGGCCACGCGTTCCATGAACAGGTCGGGAATGCAGACGCCCGGGTGCAGGTTGTGGGCCCGGTTCGTCTCGTCACCGTTGTTGAGCCTCAGGTCCAGGAACGACTGGATGTCCTTGTGCCACACGTCCTGGTACACGGCGATGGCGCCCTTGCGCACGCCCAGCTGATCGACGGCAACGGCGGTGGCGTCAAACAGCTTGAGGAACGGGATGGTGCCGCCGGCCGTGCCCTTGTAACCGCGGATGTCACTGCCACGCGGTCGGATGAAGCCGGCATAGATGCCCAGGCCGCCACCACCCTTGCTGAGGTTCGCCGCGTCGTGAACGCTGTTGTAGATGCCGTCAAGGCTGTCGTCCACCACGATCTCAAAGCAGCTGGACAGCTGGCCGTAAGTCTTGCCGGCGTTGGCCAGAGTGGGGGTGGCCACGGTCATGTAGAGGTTGCTGAGCGCCCAGTACGCCTCCTTGACCAGCTCCATCCGCTTGGTCTTCTCCTCGTCACTCATCAGGTGCAGTGCGATGACGAGCCAGCGCTCCTGCGGCAGCTCGAACACCTCGCCCGCCTTGTCAGTGGCCAGGTAGCGCTCGGCGAGTGTGCGCAGGCCGATGTAATCCAGAAGATGGTCACGCTCCGGCTCTATCCAGGAACCCGCCAGCATCAGTTCGTCACGCGAGTAACGGTCAAGCAGCCGTTGCGCGTACACACCGCGCTGGGTGAGGGTTTCCAGCAGGCCGAAGAAATCGCCGTACTTCTTCTCCGTCATGTAGAAACGATTGCGGCTGGCCTGCTTGTACAGCTGGTTCAGGTAGAGGCGGGCGGCGAAGTACTTCCAGTCCGGCTGGTCGACGTCAGTGTTCTCCACGCCGATACGAATGAGGTAATCGACCAGATTGTCGGCCGATACCTCGCCCTGGCCTTCCACGTAACTCCGTGCCTTGCGGCGAAAGGCTGCCAGGTCATAGTCTTCGTCCAGTACACCGGCGGCGTGCCGGTTGATGTAGGCGTCCAGCCGGTCCGGCAGGAATGGCTGCCTGCGCTTGCGGTCATCTTTCGTGATGAAGGCGCTGCTGGTCCGGACGTCCCAGGTGCTGTTGTGGTCCAGGACGCCCATCAGGCGGCCGCCTTGCCGTTCTCGAAGTGCTGGTCGAGCAGGCGCGACAGGTCGGCCGGGCTCTTGAAGCCTGCCGACTGGTGCAGCAGTTCACCGTCGCGAACGAACAGCAGGGTGGGAACCGACTTGACGCCGTAATTGCCCGCTGCAAGTTCGAAGTCGGAGTCACCACTCAGGTGGACCTTCAGGACGTTCGCTTCACCCTGCAGCCGATCCAGGGTCTTGCCCAGCATCTTGCAGGGGACGCAGTTGTCCTTGTAGAACTCCACAAGCCATTCGCCCTGGAGCGCGTCAGGCTGAAAGTGCGTGAATCCGACTGTTTCTGTCATTTGAGTCAACTCCCCTGTGGTGACTTTGTTGCTGCGAACCTGATCGAGAATCCGCAGAGTCCAGGCGCGGATGTCGGTCCGCTCCCGTGAATTCGGCATCTGTTCCTGTTTGAAGCTGGCGAACGGACTGGCGTACTTCTGCGTGAGCAGGTCAACGGCACCGCAGAAGAACTCTTCGCCCCACTGTGTCTCGCCAGTGCCGAAGCAGGCGACGGGACAGCCGAACGCGTGTTCTTCCATGAACTGCTCAGTTGCGGGTGGTGCCGCGCCGTAGCCCCAGGTGTAGGTGCCGATGAAGGCGAGCTGCAGCTGGTCATGGGCCGGCAGCGGTTGCTTGGCGTTCACGCGGTGACGGATCACATCGCAGCCGGCCTCCAGCAGGCAGGTCTCGATCTCAAGAGCGACCTCCTGCGTGTTCCCGCTTTCCGAGTCCCACGCTACCAGTACCCGCATGCGCCTCTGCCACCTTCCCGACCGGCGCTCTTAGTCCGGTTCGGTAAAATCAAGCAATCTGGCGACGCGCTGTGAAATCCACCAGCTGCCGTCCAGATGTAGAGCCGACAATAGCATCAGGTACAAGTGCTTGTACAGTGCTTGACGGGAACCGCGACCTGCCTGTACCATCCTGCATGCGTTTTCCCGCTCGCACACCACTGAGAACGTCAGTCCGCCAGGCGGACCCTGACGTGTTGCGAGCTGAATTGCTGATCGTCGCAGGCGTTCCCAGATACCCGTTCGCGGCGGCGATCCCTCCGGCCACTGATCGCGCCTGAGCGGATTTCCGGCCTGGACAGAGTATCCAGGCCACGCATGACCTGACCAAAGCCAAGACAACCTGACCTGATTCCATGCTTCGACCCGGCAAAGGGGGCCCAATGAGCAGTCGACCTGTACCGTCACTATCCAGTGCTGAGAGTCTGAGCTGGCCGCACGAGCGGGATGCTTGCGGCGTCGGCTTCGTCGCCGATACCAGGGGGCGCGCCAGCCGTCAGATTCTGGACCACGCCCTGACCGCGCTGGGAAATCTGGAGCATCGTGGCGCCAGGAGCGCAGACGGGGTCAGCGGGGACGGAGCCGGCCTGACCACGCAAATTCCCAGACGCCTCTTCCACAGAATCCTGCTGGATTCGGGGCAGGAACCTGATCCGGACGCACTCGCTGTCGCCAGCCTCTTCATCAGGGAAGGCGAGCAGGCCGACGCGACCGAGCAGCGTGCCATCGACCTGATCAGGGAGGAACTGGACCGCGCCGGAATCGCCTGGCTGCTGTGGCGTGAGACGCCCACCGAACCTGCGGTGCTGGGCCCGGCCGCCCGCTCGACCATGCCCAGGCTGAGGCAGCTGTTCATGCGCATGCCCGCGGGCATGGACCCGGCGGATGCTGAAAGGCTGCTGTACCTGACCCGCAAACGCATCGCCTCGCGCATGCCGGGCGACGACCTCTACATCGCGTCGTTCAGCTCCCGCACCATCAGCTACAAGGGACTGCTCACCGCCCGGCAACTGGCGCGCTTCTACCTGGACCTGCAGGACCCTGCATTCGAGACGGCCATCGCTCTGTTCCACCAGCGCTACAGCACCAACACCCTGTCCAGCTGGGACCTGGCGCAGCCCTTCCGGTTCCTCGCGCACAACGGTGAGATCAACACGCTGCAGGGAAACGTCAACTTCATGCGGGCCCGTGAGAGTCAGCTGAACAGTCCGGTCTTCGGCGCGGCAGTGAAAGATCTGCCGCCCATCATCGAAGCCGGTGGCAGCGATTCGGCTGCGTTCGACAACGCGTATGAGCTGCTGGTCCACTCCGGCGTCGAACCGATGCGGGCACTCATGGCGATGATGCCACAGGCCGTATTCGACGACAGCGAGGAAGGCCGGAAGCTCAAGGCGCTGACCGACTATCACGCCGGCTTCATGGAGCCCTGGGACGGTCCGGCGGCCGTCGCTGTCACAGACGGGCGCTACGCCATCGCCGGCCTTGACCGCAACGGGCTGAGGCCCCAGCGCTACTGGCTTACTGATCAGGACCTGGTGATTGTGGCCTCCGAAGCAGGTCTGGTGGACGTGCCCGGAGTTGTCGTCAGGAAGGGTCGGCTGGGACCGGGTGAACTGCTGGCGGTGGACACCGTCCATGGGCGTCTGCTTCACGACTTCGAGATCAAGAACGGCTACGCGAACAAGCGCGATTGGGCAGGCATCATCAGCAGCCGGCCCAATGTGCCGCACATGCCACCGTCCGACCAGCCCTTGCCGACGGACGAAGCTGAGGTGGCCGCCCACAGGGCGCAGCTGGCCAGCCGGCAGAAACTGTACGGCTACCACAAGGAGGAAGTCGAACGCATCTTCGTGCCCATGGGTTTCGATGCGGCGCAGCCCGTCGGCTCGATGGGAGACGACACGCCACTAGCCGTGCTTTCGGAAATGCCTCAGCAGCTCTACCGCTACTTCAAGCAGCGTTTCGCACAGGTCACGAATCCACCGATCGACCCGCTGCGCGAGCGACTGGTGATGTCGCTTGAGACACTCGTGGGTCCGCGCGGCAACCTGCTTGGGGACGAGACCGGGCCCTCACGCGTCATCCGCTTTCCCAGCCCGGTCATCGACGGGAACCAGCTCGGCTGGCTCAGGCAGCGAAGCGAGCTCAGCCCGTATGAGCTCACGGTGCAGTTCCCCGTGGCCGGGGGTCCCGAGGGCCTGGAGGTGGCGCTGGAGGACGTGTGCAGCAGGGTGAGCGCGGCAGTCGCAGCCGGGGCCGGCATCGTGATCCTGTCCGACCGTGACATCGACCACGCAACGCACGCGCCGCTGCCGATGTTCCTGACCTGCGCTGCCGTGCACCAGCGGCTGCTCGACGACGGACTGCGCACCACCACTGCACTGGTGCTGGAGACCGGCGAGCCACGGGAGGACCATGACTTCGCCTGTCTGATCGGTTACGGTGCCGCACTGATACATCCCTGGCTCGCCTTCGATACCGTACGGAGCCTGCCGCTTCTGACCCGCCGCACTGATGATCTCTCCCAGGCGGATCTGGCTGGCAACTACCGGGCCGCTGTCGACTCGGGACTCCTGAAGATCATGTCCAAACTGGGCATCTCAGCGCTGGCCAGCTACCGCGGAGCGAAGGCCTTCGAGTCTGTCGGGGTGGCCACTGCAGTGATCGAGAGGTACTTCCGTGGCACGCCCGCACGGTTGGGCGGCGTTGGTCTCGAACGCATCGCACGGGACCAGCTCACCTTCCATGCCGAGGCGGTTGGCGCGGATCCGGACCTGACGGACCGCGGTGTGTACCGCTTCCGCAAGGCCGGTGAGTACCACAGCCTCAACCCGCAGGTTTTCAAGGCACTGCATCTGGCAGTACGTACAGAGAGTTTCGACGCGTTCGAGAAGTACTCGCAGCTGGTGAACGACCGGCCAGCCAGCAACCTGCGTGACCTGCTGGATTACCGGCGCAGCAAGACACCGGTTCCGCTTGAGGAAGTCGAGTCAGCAGAGGACCTGGTGAAGCGCTTCAGCACCCAGGCCATGAGCCACGGCAGCGTCTCCCGGGAAGCACATGAGGCAGTGGCGATCGCAATGAACCGCCTGGGGGGCAGGAGCAACAGCGGTGAGGGTGGCGAGGACCCTGAGCGCTTCGAGCCTTACGCCACCGAC
>CAZBBU010000055.1:0-7980 GCA_964489965.1 uncultured bacterium | reverse complement strand
TTCGTCCGCCAGCACCAGGGCCAGGCCGGCGCGGGCAAGCTCGGACCTGTCCAGCTGGCCTGCAGGCAGTTCCCAGCGGCCGGGCGCCAGGCGTACCAGTCCCAGAAGCTGCCGCGCGCGCTGGCCGCTCATGAGCAGCTCCAGGTTCTCCAGCGCGCTCAGACCTGTCTGCAGTCCGCAGTCCTGCTGGTCGATGTGGCGGAGCCGAACGCGCCCGTGCCAGTTGAGCCCGGTGGTGCCATGGTCGTGATGCAGATCGTGGGCGATCAGAGCCAGGAGCGTCGACTTGCCGCTGCCGTTGCTGCCCTGGAGCAGCACCTTGTCCCCCTTGTGCAGGCTGAGTTCGGGCGCATGAATCAGGTTGTCGCCGACCGGGACCTTGAGCGGGCTGGCGCTGAGCAGCAGCCGCCTTCCGCCGGTCTCGGCGGGCGCGGCCCTGTGGCTGCGCAGCGGAAAGCCGCCGCGCCGGATGCGCAGTCCTGCCCCACTGAGTTCGGCCACTTCCCGTGCGGTCCTGTTGATGAAGTCCCGGTCATGGGAACTGAACAACAGTGCACCTGCATGTGCTCCCAGCCGCTGAACCAGCAGATCACGGGCCTCGGCGTCAAGCCCGGCTTCCGGTGAGTCCAGCAGCAGTACCTCCGTCCGCTGGGCCAGTGCCACGGCCAGGGCCAGCCGTTTGCGCTGGCCACCGGAAAGCGAGGACGGCACCGCTGCCAGCAGCGGGCCGCTGAGGCCGAAGTCGTCCAGCAGGTCCAGCAGCTCGGCTTCGGCGGTATAGCCACCCAGGCTGTCGAAGTCACTCGCCAGTTTGGCGTAGTTCTCAAGGGCCTCAGGCGTGTCCAGCTGCTTCTCCGCGTCCCGCAGCTGTTTCTCCAGGTCACGCAACCGGTCCAGGCCGGCAAGTGCCACCTGCTTCACGCTGCCGTCAGCCTGTCGGTACGGGTCGCCGGTGACCAGGATCACCTGCACACCTGGTGCCCTACGGACCGAGCCTTCTGCGGGTGCGCGCCAGCATCTGCAGGAACGCGCCTTTGCCGCTGCCCGCATGTCCGGTCAGGGCCAGCCGGCTGCCTGTCCGCAGGGTCAGGTCCACGGGGGCGAATAGCCGTGTCTGGCCCTGCCAGAGGGTCAATCCGCGCGCGACCAGCAGTTCCACGGCCTGAGCGTACACTTATGCGTGCGCAGATTTACCGCCCAGGGACGCAACACCGGCTTTGAATGCCTGAACTGCGGGCTTGAAGTGCCGCCCCTGGCCGGCAGCGGCTGCCGCAACCATTGTCCGCGCTGCCTGCATTCCCTGCACGTGGACGTGAACCCGGGAGACCGGGCGTCCGATTGCGGCGGATTGCTGGTGCCCATCGGCGTCAGCAGCGACCCGCGCAAGGGCTGGGTGGTGGTCAGCCGCTGCCGCAGGTGCGGCATGGTGCGCCGCAACCGCGCGGCGCTCGATGACACGAACATGCCGGATGACTACAACCTGATTTTGGAACTTTCCACGCGTCCGCTTCCCTAGATGGGCGATAATCTGAGCAGTCCCGCTTCTGCGGGCAGGCAGGTTAGCTGCCACTGAAAGGCTACTGCACATGGCTGACGTAATTTACCGAAACGGTCTGATAAGTACGCAGAACCCGGGCCGGCCCACGGTCCAGTCGATCGCGCTTCGCGCCGGCCGCATCATGGCACTCGGTACCAACGAGGAAGTCAATGGCCTGCAGCGGCGTGACACCCGGGTGATCGACCTGGCCGGGGCCGTGATCCTGCCAGGTTTCCACGACTCGCACGTTCACCTGACAGGTTACGGCCTGGCTCTCAGCCGTCCCGACCTGAGTAATGCCTCCAGTCTGGCCGCGGGACTTGAGCAGCTGCGCCGGGCCGGTGAAGGCACGGGCTGGCTGATCGGGGCCGGTGTACCCGTGTCCCGCTGGGGTCCGGAGAACCTGACGGCCTCGGTCCTGGACCGGCTGTGGCCCGACCGGCCGGTGCTGCTCAAGAGCCAGGACCGGCACTCGGCCTGGCTGAACAGCCGGGCCCTGGAGCTGGCCGGAATCACCGCCTCAACCCCGGATCCGCAGGGCGGCAGGATCAGCCGCGATGCAGACGGCAACCCCAGTGGCCTGCTCTTTGAGGCCGCCACCGACCTCGCGGAGGCGCACGTTCCCGAGCCTGATGCGGCCACGCTCAGATCCGCACTCGCTGACGCCGCGACTGCACTGGCGCGCATGGGCGTGACCACCGTTCATCACATGGCGGCGGAGCCGGCGTCCTACTGGCGGGCACTGGCCGACGCGGCCAGCAGGAGCGATTACGCGTTGCGCGTCTGGGCCTGCCTGCCGCAGGAGGAGATCGAAGCCGCGGCAGCCATCGGCATCGCCACCGGCCAGGGTGGCAGCAACTTCCAGGTGGGTGGCGCCAAGTTCTTCACGGACGGCGCGCTGGGAAGCGGCACCGCCTGGTTCAGCGAGCCATACGAGGGAAGCAGTGAAACCGGCGTGGCCATGCTGGACCCGGAGGTCTTCCGCGAGCGCGTGGCACTGGCGGTACGGAGCAGGCTGGTGCCCGTGGTGCACGCCATCGGCGACGCCGCCGTGCACGACACCATAGACGCGCTCGAAGCGTGCGCTCCCGAGTGGCAGGCGCTGGGCATGCGGCCGCGCATCGAGCATGCGCAGCACATCAGCCGCGAGGACGTGCTGCGCATGGCCCGCCTGGGAATCATCGCCTCGGTCCAGCCGATCCACCTGACCTTCGATGCCCTGCACGCCGAGCGCCTCCTGGGCCGCGCCCGGCTTGCTCAGATGTACGTGTTCAGGCAGTTCCTGGACAGCGGTGTGAGCCTGGCCTTCGGTTCGGACACGCCGGTGGCGCCGCCGGGAGTGCTGAAGGGGCTGGTGGCAGCCACCACCCGTTTGGCTCAGGACGGCAGCGTATTCGGCGCGGATGAGGCAGTGACGGTACCGGAGGCGATCTACGCCTACACCCGCGCAGCAGCACGGGCCATCGGCCGTGAACACCGCAGCGGCAAGCTTGATGTGGGCTATGACGCCGACCTGGTGGTGCTCAGTCAGCACCCGCAGGACGGCCTGGAGCAGACCACGGTGCTGCAGACCGTCAAGTCCGGCAGGGTCACTCATGATGCCAGGGTGCTCAAAGGCAGGGAAACATGAATCTTGCGCAACAGCTCGAGTCGGCGCGCAGCGCAGCGAAGCTGCTGGCGACCCAGGACCGGGACGCCGCCCTGCGCCTGATCGCCGGCAACCTTGAGCGGGACGCGGACCACATCCTGGAAGCCAACTCACAGGATGTCGAGGCCGAGGCAGCCCGCTGCACCCCGGAAGCGCTGCTTGACCGCCTGCGCCTGACCGCTGAGCGGCTGCAGGGCATCGCTGATGCCGTCAGGGAACTGGCGGTGCTGCCGGACCCGCTGCAGCGGCAGTTGCGGGGCTGGCGCCAGGCCAACGGGCTGCAGGTCAGTCAGGTGACGGTGCCGTTCGGCGTGATCGGCATGATCTACGAGTCCCGACCCAACGTGACGGTGGACGCCGCCGCGCTGGTCCTGAAGGCAGGCCGTGCAGTGGTTCTCAGGGGCTCGGCCAGTGCGCTGAGCTCCAACCGCGTGCTGGTGCGCAGCATGCGTGCTGCACTGGCCGAAGCGGGCCTTGACCCGGAGGCCATCCAGTTCATCGATTCCCCCGACAGGGCGCTGGTGACAGAACTGCTCACGGCCCGCGGCAAGGTGGACCTGGTGGTCCCGCGGGGCGGCGCGTCGCTGATAGACCACGTGGTGTCCAATGCGCGGGTGCCCGTCATCGAGACCGGCGTCGGCAACTGCCACATCTACGTGGACTCAGGTGCCGATCTGAACCGCGCCCAGGAGATCGTGCTCAACGCCAAGCTGCAGCGCCCCGGCGTGTGCAACGCCGTTGAGACGCTGCTGGTGCATGAATCCGAAGCGGCCGACCTGCTGCCGGAGCTGGGCGGACGACTGCGGGAAGCCGGCGTGGAGCTGCGGGCAGACGGCCCGGCGCGCGCGCTCATCCAGGGTGCGCTGGAAGCCACGGAGGACGACTGGGACCGCGAGTACCTGGACCTCATCCTGGCCGTCAGGGTGGTTGCATCGCTCGACCAGGCCATTGAGCACATCCAGCGTCACGGCACCGGCCACAGCGAGGCCATCCTGACCCGCAACCTGGAAAGCGCCCGGCGCTTCCAGCTGGAGGTGGACGCGGCGGCCGTGTACGTGAACGCCTCCACCCGCTTCACTGACGGCTTCGCACTTGGCTTCGGTGCGGAACTCGGCATCTCCACACAGAAGCTGCACGCCCGCGGACCCATGGGTCTCGAGGCACTTGTCACCAGCAAGTACCTGATCGAGGGACAGGGCCAGACCAGGGCCTGAGAACGCGCCGAAAGTCCGCTGTCATCGGCCTTTTCATGCCTGGGCAGGTTATAATGCTGAGGTCTGGGGCCGGCGTGCTTTGCCGCGGCCACAGGCCGCCCGCCAGCGCGGGCCAGGAGGAATTTTGAGCGAATACACCGCAGAGAACATCAAGGTCCTCAAAGGACTTGAGGGCGTACGCAAACGCCCGGCAATGTACGTGCAGGGCGGCACCGGCATCGACGGTTACCACCAGCTGCTCACAGAGATAATCGACAACGCGATTGACGAATCGCTGGCCGGCTACGCAGACACGGTAGAAGTATTCCTGAATGCTGACGGCAGTGTCACCGTGACTGACAACGGTCGCGGCATCCCCGTGGGCGTCATGGAGAAGGAAGGCCGTCCCGCGGTGGAGGTCATCTTCACCGAGCTGCACGCCGGCGGCAAGTTCGACTCCAGTGCCTACAAGGTGTCGGGCGGCCTGCACGGGGTGGGTTCCTCGGTGGTGAACGCACTGTCCACCTACCTGGAAGCCGAGATCGTACAGGGTGACAAGCTGTACAAGATCCGCTTCGACCGCGGAGAGGTGAGCTTCCCGGTTCAGGTCATCGGTGACGCCCCCAAGGGTGCGCGTGGCACCAAGATCACCTTCCATCCGGACCCACTGATCTTCCGTGACCTGGACGGCTTCGACTACCAGCGCATCAAGCGCCGTCTCCGGGAACTGTCCTACCTCACGGGTGGCGTCCGCATCGTGCTGACTGACGAGCGTGGCACCGAGCTGCGGCGCGAGGTGTTCCACGAGGAAGGCGGCGTGGCGGCCTTCGCCGCCAACCTGGCCAAGGACTCCAAGGCACTGTATGACGAACCCATCCTGATGAGCGGCATCGCCAAGGTCGAAGCGAATGACGTGACGGAAGAGGTTGACGTGGAAGTAGGCCTGATCCACACGGCCAGCTACGGCAACACCATCCTCACCTACGCCAACATGATCACCAACCGTGACGGCGGTACCCACCTGACAGGCTTCAAGACCGCCTACACGCGCGTGCTCAACAACTACGCCAAGAGCAAGAACCTGATCAAGAAGGGCGACGCCGCGCCGACAGGGGATGACTTCCTGGAAGGTGTGGCCTGCGTCATCTCGGTCAAGCTGTCCGACCCGCAGTTCGAGAGCCAGGCCAAGGTGAAACTGCTCAACCAGGAGGCGCAGAGCGCCGTCCAGAGCGTGGTTTACGAGAAGTTCGCAGAGTACCTTGAGGAGAACCCCAAGGTCGGCAAGACCATCATCGAGAAGGCCGCCAATGCTGCGCGCGCCCGCGAAGCGGCCCGCAAGGCACGTGACCTGGTGCGGCGCGCCAACCCGCTTGAGAGTGACGAACTGCCCGGCAAGCTGGCTGACTGCCAGTCAGCAGACCCGACGGTTTCGGAGCTGTACATAGTGGAAGGTGACTCGGCCGGCGGCAGCGCCAAGTCCGGTCGCGAACGGCGCTTCCAGGCCATCCTGCCGCTGCGCGGCAAGATCCTGAACGTGGAGAAGGCCAACGTGGCCCGCATCCTCAAGAACGCCGAGATCAGGGCCATGATCGCGGCCATCGGTGCCGGCATAGAAGGCGTCGGCGAAGAACAGCCGTTCAACCTTGAGGACGTGCGTTACCACCGGATCATCATCATGACTGACGCTGACCACGACGGTTCACACATCCGCACCCTGCTGCTCACTTTCTTCTACCGCTACATGCGCCCGCTCATCGACGCCGGCTACGTGTACATCGCCCAGCCGCCACTGTATGGCGTGCGCTTCGGCCGGCAGAAGGAAATGACCTACGTCTACGACGAACGCGCACTTGAGACGCTTCTCAAGGAGAACCGCGGTCGCAAGTATGAGGTCCAGCGCTTCAAGGGCCTGGGTGAGATGAACCCCGAACAGCTGTGGGAGACCACCATGAACCCCGAAACCCGGGTGCTGAAGCGGGTGGCCATCGAGGACGCCTTCGAAGCCAGCGAGATCTTCGAAACCCTGATGGGCACGGAAGTCCCGCCCCGGCGTGAATTCATCGAGGACAACGCGCACCTGGCGCAACTGCAGCTCTGAGGCGGCGGACCTTCAGATAAGGAGGAGCCCCGTGCGACTTACGGATCGCACGGGGCTCCTCCTCGTCGGTGAGGGGGAGAGACTAGTTCAACCCGCGCTCCACCAGCAGGTCCATGGCACGGCGCACATCGATGGTGATGCGGCCGTCCTCGGTCTCGCCGTAAGTGCTGATGTTCTCAAGTGCCGCATCGCGACTCGTCACGAACTGCGTGTCATTCACGTTCACCAGCCGGCCCTGCGGACGGGCCGTGGCGACGAGGAACAGTGCCATCAGTGCCAGCACCATGCCGGCGGCACTGGCCACGAAGATGCCGCTGACCATGCGTTCATAGATCAGGTAATCCGTCTGCTTAGTGGCCATTGCCGGCCTCCTTCAGGCGTGGATCGTTTGCCGGAAGCAGTGGCCTGCTGGCCAGCCGGTGCAGGTAATAACCAGCCCAGACACCGCCCATGCCCAACACCATGATCACATCAACCCAGCGGAACTCCGGCACCATCCGCTCGAATGACGGGATGATTATCCAGTACAGGTCCAGCATGCGAACCCCGATTACCCAGAGGGCAACCAGTGCCAGCGCCAGGCGCTTGCGCTTGACCCAGCGGGAGAACAGGATGACGAACGGTCCGAAGAAGCCGATGACGGTGATGGCGATGGCCACTGGTTCCCAGGCACCCGTGATGCGCGCCACGTAGTACCCGCTCGTCTCCACGGTGTTGTTCGACCAGATGATCATGAGCTGCGAGATTGACAGGTAAGCCCAGAAGAGCAGGAAAGCCATCAGGAAGTTGCCCAGGTCCTGCAGGCGCTTCTCCGTGAGGAGGGCGTCCACCCGCCTGTTGAAGCGCGCCATGAAAACCACGGCCAGGATGATGACAGCGGTGCCAGTAATGGCGTGCCCTGACATCAGGATGGCGGGGTAAATACCACTGAACCACTCCGGGGTGAGTGACATGCCCCAGTCCACCGCCGCGAAGGTGAAGGTCATGATGTAGATTGGCAGCCACACGGTGCCCATGCCCTTGAGCCGGAACCAGATGGTGCCACTCGGGTCAGCATCCGCACGGTCAGACCCCCGCAGCAGCAGCCAGCCACCCAGGATCCAGATGACGAAGTAAAGGATCGACCGGACGATGAAGAACGGCGTGTTCAACAGCGCGGCCTTGGCACCAACCAGCGGATGCGTCTCCACGTAGGCGGCGTCACTCCAGGGGTAGAGGTCACCGATGCCGAACAGCAGCGGGATCAGGAAAACGGCCATGAGGGGCAGTACTGCCACGCCCGCTTCGAGCGGTCGCATCACCAGCGCACCCCAGGAACCGCCGGCGATGTGTACCACCGTGAGCATCACGAAGCAGCCCAGTGACGCGCCGGTCCACAGCAGGAAGGCGTAGAGCCAGGACTCGAAGAAGCTGGTGCTGCCGGTGAAGGCCATGATCAGAGCGATGACCAGACCCAGTGCTCCGGCGATGAAGAACAGGTTCCGGGCCCGCAGCAGGGGCGTGG
>CAZBBU010000054.1:2424-7993 GCA_964489965.1 uncultured bacterium | reverse complement strand
AGGCGGCAGGCGCCCGCGGTGTGCGAGCTTGAAGGACCGACCATCACGGGTCCGATGACGTCAAGGAGACTCATAAGTTGAGGTGATTGTACTCGCCATGGGTAAGGGTCACCGTAATGTGCCCGGCTGTAGCCCCGCCCGGCCTGCAAGAGACAGGGGCACGACCAACTCTTATACTCTGGTCAGGGAGAGCGGATGATAAGTTTCCGGCCAGTCGTAGACGGTCGCTACGTCCGGCGACCCAGGTTGCTGGACCTGATGCCCGACACACCGGGCTACGTAGTGCTGCTTGAGGCACCGTACGGCTACGGCAAGAGTGTGCTTGCAAGCCAATGGGCCGGCGAGCTTGAAGAACAGGGCTGGCGCACCATCTGGCTGGCCATGGAAGGCAGCAACCCGAAGCAACGGATAGCCAGTGCCCTGAACCTTCCAGCGGACCTGCCCTGGGCCGGCATCTTTGACACGCTGTGGTCCGAACGCACACTCCTCGTGCTGGAGGACCTGGAAAGCCTGGGTGACGACCAGGATCTCACGCCACTGTTACGCCAGGTTCACGGCCTGCTGCTGCTTGCCAGCCGTACTCCACTCGCTACGGCCGAACTGCCGAAACTGGTCACCCAGGGCAGACTCCTTCATTTACGGGCCGCTGACCTCAGCTTCACGGAATCCGAAACAGCCGAACTGGTCACCAGCAAAGAGATGTCAGCCGAACGGCTGCACAGCCTGACCGGCGGCTGGCCACTACCGCTCCACTACACTTCGCTGACCGGTCAACTGCCGGAAGGACTGGCGCTGGTAGAGGGCATAAGCGAAAGCCTGACGGCGGAGGAGTTCCGCGAGCTGCTGCTGCTCGCCTGCGTGGCTTACCTGCCGGACACCTCCGCGAACGAAACAACCCGACAACTTGCCGGCAGTGGCTTCATCCAGGCCGGCGAAAGCGGTTACCGCCTGCACCGGATGATCGCCGAAGCATTGCTTGAACATCATCGCGCTGAAGCCACAGAGCTGCTGCGCAACGAGACTGACCGGGTGCCCGCCCTGGTGCTGGGCGAGGCAGCAGCGCAACTCGGTGACCAGCAGATATTGCGCGACCTCCTCAGCCACCCGCGTGACCAGATCTACAGACAGGCTCCGGAACTTTTCATCCGCTGGAGCGAGCTGCTTACCGAACCACTGGGAGCCGTGCAGCAACTCACGGTAGGTGCGGCCCTGAAATCCCTCGGCCGGCACGCAGAGAGCGCACAAGTGCTGAAAGAATCGCTGCGAATGGGCAACATGCCGGTGGAAGACACGCTGTTCGCTTACAAGGAACTCGCGTGGTCACTGGCCGTGCAGGACAACGACGCTGCCAGCGAGGCCGTGAAGGCCGGCGAAGAGCTGCTCAATCAGGTTGGTGACGAACTCGCCGGCCGCTTTCTGTCTGATGCCGCCTTCGTGGACATCGTCGGCCAGAGGTTTGAAGCCGCGGCCCAACGGCTGGAGCGGGCTCTGGCCCGTCTGCCACGCGGAAACCCATACCGCACCGGGCCGGCCATCAACCTGGCGCTCAACCGCTGGGACGCGGTCGGGGACCTCGACGGACGCCTGGCTCTGCAAGAAGACCTTCTGGAAACCGTATTCGAGCTCTACCCAAGTGACGCCCCCGGCCAGTGCCGGGACGTGGCCATGCTTCACGCCTGGCTGGGGAACCGGGAGAAGAGCCGCCACTACTTTGAACGCGCGGCGGCCGGCGCCTTAGCGGCACCACTAATCGGGATAGAGGCAAGTGCCGCGCTCGCTTCTGAGGATGGCAACAGGGAAGAGCTCCTGGGCCTCGTCGAACGGGCCCGGCTGTACGGCGACCAGTACACCCTGGATATCGTCACCATGTACGCGATCGCCGGCCTGGCCTCAGCAGCGTCGCCATTGCAGGCGGAGGAACTCCACCAGGCGGTGAACGAGCCAAGGCTCGCTACGGCGGCCCTGGCACCGCGACTGGCTGCGGCCGGTCGAAAGGACGAAGCACTGCAGCTGCTGGATTCCGCCCTGGCCGGCACACTGCCCAGAGCAGGCAGAGTACTGCTGCAGGCAGCCCGCTACCGCGTGAGCCGGCAACCCGCCGACCTGGAAGAACTCATGGAACTGACCCTTGCCGGCGATCGCATCCTGCCCGGCCTGGTGCCGCTCCATGAACTGCCCAAGGACCGGCCAGAACTGGCCAGGAGTTACCCGCTTCACGAGGTGCTGGAGTCCGACTGGCAGGACGCGATCGCCTTGCGCAGCAACGAAGTCCCACCCCTGAAACTGAGCGTGCTCGGCCGCCTGGAAGCCCGCGTCGCGAACCACTCCGTTGAACTCACCCAGCGCCACTGGCAGATACTCCTGCTGCTGCTGATCGGCCACAACCGCGAGGAAGTGGCTGAACGGGTCTGGCCGGAAGTCACCTGGGACAAGCAACGCAATAACCTCTCCGTTCAGTTCACCAACATGCGGAAACGCCTGGAACCATGGGGAGTGGCCACCTACCTCACCGAAGAGGGACTGAGAAGATACGAATGTGACCTGAGCGAACTGCTGGCTGCGCTTGAAGACCGGGATGTGCAGCGGGTGAACAAGCTTTACCGTGACCCGTTCGCACCCGGCATAAGTCACGATGCGCTCGCTGAATACCGCAACTGGCTGCGCGAACAGGTAAGTGCCTGCCTGCTCGAGGGAGCGGCAGAACAAGGAGCGCCCGCGGCCGAAAAGCTGCTGCGCCGGGTCCGTGAACTCGAACCGCTCAACGAGACCGCAGTGCGCCAACTGATCAGCTGCCTGATGACCCAGGGCAAGCAGGTATCAGCGCACCAGGTGTTTGAGAAATTCAGGGACGACCTGATGCGCGAATTCGACCTTGAGCCTCAGCAGCAGACCGTCGATCTGCTTCAGGCAGGCAACTGACGCCTGCTGACCACTACTCGTAACGGAGCGCCTCGATGGGATCCAGCTGTGCGGCGCGCCGGGCAGGCAAGGTTCCAGCCAGGAACGCCAGCACCATGACCACCACAATCACCACTGCGACTGACACCGGATCGAACGCAAAAACCTGCAGTCCAGGTAACGCCGACAGGGCACCCTGGGACAGGAAACCACTAACGGTCAGGCCCAGAACGATGGCGACAGCGGAACCTATGGCGCTGCCCAGGAAGCCGATGAAGACCGCTTCAAGTGAGAACAGACCGAAGATCGAGCCCGATCCCATGCCGAGTGCCTTCATCAGGCCAATCTCACGCGTGCGCTCCTGCACACTCATGTAGAGCGTGTTGATGATACCGAAACCGGCTGCTACCAGTGCGATGGCAGCGAAGGCGTTCAGCACACCGACAACCGCAGTGATGACTGTGTTTATGACACCCAGCTGGTCGGCCACGGTCGTACCCTGCAAACCGAGCTCGGCGATATCCGCCTTGATCCGATTGAGGCCCGCCTCTCCGAGGCTGGCATCGAACTGCACCATGGCGGCCATGGTCAGATCCGCCACCTGCGGCGGTAGGCCGTCGGTCATGATCCCGTAGATCTCATCTGTCAGGTTCCAACTGATTATCGCACCGGTAGCGAAGAGCGTCTCTTCCTGAACTCCGACGATGGTGGCAGTCACCTCGGACTGGGAACCCATCACGCTGGACACACCGAATGAGACTTCCTGGCCGATGGCCGCCTCGTCTGATTCGAAACCGAGCGGCTCAACGTAATCACCGGGCAGAAGCAACTGATTGCTGCCCTGGGAATCCGTGATGCCTGTACCCGCCCGCAGATCAAGGTCTGTGCCCGGTGGAAGGCTGCCAAGCATGATCTCATAGCGCGTACCACTTGGACCAACGATGTAATCCGCGGTGGCCAGTTTCAGGGGCTCGACTGAGATTATCCCCTCGATCTCCCTGAGAGCCTCAATGTCACGCTCGGTCAAAGCCTCGATGTTGAAGCCAGTCATGGCGCCCATCGTCGCCTGGTCCGGGTCGTATTCGGCAGGACCGTCCTCGCCCTGACCGGGGAAACCGGTACCGGCATCCAGTGGCACCTGCACGGACATGATGTCGTTGGCCCCGAAGGCACTGACCTGCGCATTGATGAAGTTCCGGATCCCGGTGCCCAGACCGTTGGTGAGTGTCAGGGTGAAAGCACCTACGAAGATCGCAAGGATCGTCAGCACGGCGCGCAGGCGGCTGCGGAAAGTGTTGGCAATCGCCGTCTTGACCAGCTCCATGAAACTCACTTGGTCACCTCATCCTGAACGAGTCCGTCTGACAGGTGGATCTGGCGATCACAGCGTGCCGCCAGGTCCGGATCGTGTGTAACTATCACCAGCGTGATGCCCTGATCCGCGTTCAGCCCGAACAGCAGGTCCTCAACCACGGCGCTCGTGGCGGTATCAAGATTGCCGGTGGGCTCATCAGCGAAAATCAGCTTCGGTTGATTGGCGAGCGCCCTCGCCAGCACCACCCGCTGCTTCTGCCCACCAGACAACGCCGTAGCCTTGTTGCCGGCCTTGTCCGCCATCTCCATCTGCTCGAGTACTTCCATGCTCCTTCGACGTCGTTCCCGCGCAGGCATGCCGGCGATCTTCAGGGGCAACGCCACGTTCTCAAGGACAGTGGCGCTGGGAATCATGAAGAACTGCTGAAAAACGAAGCCGAACACCTCGTTGCGCAGGGCATTGGTCTGACGGGCGCTCAGGCCCGCAGCGTCACGACCATCCACCCTGAGGCTCCCGGAGTCCGGAGTGTCCAGGAGAGCCAGCAGGTGCATCAGAGTTGACTTGCCTGAACCGCTCTTGCCTACGATGGCGACGGACTCACCGGTCCGGACGTCCAGAGACACGCCGCGGAGCGCCTGGAAACGCGCCTCACCGCGGCCGTATGACTTCGTGATGTTGTTGGCCACGAGTATCGATTGATTCAAGATGCCTTTCCTCTCACACCTCGGGGCGGATGGCCCCTGCTTGCCACGATGAACGTACGGCACGCCATCATGCAGTATCGCCTCTCCATCGTCGCCTGCACGTCAGTCAAAAGTTGTGCGTATTGCATCCGGCACCACAATCTGAAAGCCAGATGAGCCAGAAATCCCGTCCAGCACACAATTAATGGCCCGAAAAATCCGAGCCGGCCTACAGTCAGCGGAGGCCATTGGAACTATCTTGACTGCATGAAAAACAACCGGAAAGTCCTCTATCCGCTCGCAGCTCTCCTTCTCTCCATCGTTCTCGCCGCCTGCGCCGGAACCCGTGAAATCACGGACTTCCAGATCACCCACGACAACGGCGAACCCACCTCGATCGAGTTCACCACGCAGGGTGAGACCTTCCACCTGGCCGGCCGCGTGACCTTCGACAATCAGACCGTGGACGCAGTGATTCCGGAACTGATCGACTGGTCCAGCGAGGACCCCAGCATCGCAACCGTCAATGCTGCGGGTGAAGTCCAGGCCGTCAGCGCCGGTACCACCACCATCACCGGTGCCCACAAAGGCTTCAGCGACACCGTCGAAATCATCGTTCCCGCCTGGTACACACTGGCGTCAAGCAACAACCACAAGCGAACAGAGTGCCGGA
>CAZBBU010000054.1:0-2414 GCA_964489965.1 uncultured bacterium | reverse complement strand
AGCACCGAGTCGGGCTTCGCGGCCTGACTTAAACCAAAGGGCCTCCGGCATTCCTTGCTCGGGCGCCGTCGCCTGAGCAAGTTTTCTGGAGCCTCAGGGTACTGCCGACCGGTCATGTGGATATACTGACTCCCGTAAACCAAATTAGGAGGCAGAGCCATGAACCGCTTCATTGTAGGCACATTGGTATCGTTGCTTGTGGGTGCCGTGGGCGTGACGTTTGCCCAGGACACCGTCCAGATAGGCGTGATCACGTCCGTGACTGGCCGCTTCGCCGAGTTCGGTGAGCAGCACCGCGCGGGTCTCCAGGCCGCCCTGGAAGACGTGAACGCCGCCGGCGGTGTGAACGGCGCCACCGTCGAACTGATCATCGAGGATGACATCTCCGAGGTCAACGCCGCACTCGCAGCCGGTGAGAAACTCATCAACCAGGGCGTACCGATCGTGATGGGCGCCTACTCGTCCTCGATCACCAACCCGCTGGCCCAGTACTTCACACGCCAGGGACGACCCTTCCTGGTTTTCACCAGCGCGGATGACTCGATCACCCGTCCCGGCTCGGAATGGATCTTCCGCCTGAGCCAGCCGTCCTTCGCTTACGCGGACGTGCTCTTCCAGTTGTTCAATACACTCAACGCCGAGCATGGGGAAGACTCGCTGCACACCATCGCACTGATCCACGGCAACGGCGCATTCGAGAGTGCGGTGGCGGACGCTGTGGTTGACCTGGCTGCCGAACAGGGCTTCGAGGTCGTGGAGAAGCAGGAATACGACCAGAGCGGTGCGGACTTCCGTCCCATCCTCAACCGCTTCGCCGCGCAGAACCCTGACATCGTGTTCATGGTCTCCTACGCCGCCGATTCGGTTGCTCTCATGCGCCAGATTCAGGAAGTCGGCCTCGACGCCAAGGTCTTCGCTGGTGGCGCCGCAGGCTTCGCCCTCCCTGGCTTCATCGAAGGCTCCGGCCCGGCCGCTGAAGGCGTGTTCACCGCCACCAGCTGGACTGGCGACGTACCTTTCCCCGGAGCGGCAGAACTCAACCAGCGCCTCACGGACATCCTGGGACGCACCCCGTCCTACCACGCCGCCCAGGGTTACATCGCTCTCGTGACCGCTGTCGACGTGCTCTCACGCGCGGATTCCTTCGAACCGGCCGACGTCCAGCAGGCACTGCTCGACACCAACATTCAGGACAACCCCTACGGCCCGATCTACTTCGAGGATTACCAGGGCTACCAGAACCAGAACCCGCTCCCCATGGTCGTGCAGCAGATCAAGGATGGCGAGTTCGTGACGGTCTTCGTTAATGGCGACGTTGTCGACGACATCGACTTCCCGACCCCGGGGTGGGACGAGCGCTAAACCTTGGATTTCCTGGCGCCCTTCCTGCAGAACCTGTCGGGTGGCTTGCTGATCGGTGGTATCTACGCCCTCATGGGTGTGGGCCTGGCCCTGATCTTCGGCGTAATGCGCATCATCAACTTCGCCCACGGCGAGTTCGTGGCGATAGGCATGTACGCAGCCATCTTCCTGTTCCAGGTTTACGGGCTTGACCCTTACGTCTCCATGCTGATAGCACTCCCGGCAGGATTCCTGCTGGGAGTGCTCCTGGAGCGTGTGGTGTTGAGCCGCCTGGTCGACATACCCGGTGACAGCACCCTGCTCGCAACACTCGGGCTGGGACTGGTGCTGTCCAACACGCTGTTCCTTATTTTCGGAGCTGAACCTGAATCCATATACTTGCCGTACGCCACCACCTCCATCGAACTGGCGGGCGTCAGGCTGCCCATCGCTCAACTTCTGGCAGCAGGCATCACACTTGTCGTGATGACAGCGCTGTACCTGTTCCTCAACAGGACGGAAATGGGCCGGGCCATCCGCGCCACCTCACAGAACCGCATGGGCGCCGAACTGGTCGGCGTGAACACCCGCCGCATCCACGGTCTTGTTTTCGGCATCGGCGTGGTGCTCGCCATGACTGCCGGCATGGTGCTCAGCCCACTGCTGTTCGCCATCCCCACCATCGGCCACACCTATACGCTCAAAGCTTTCGTGGTAATCGTCCTGGGCGGTATGGGCAGCATCCCCGGCGCCATCGCCGGCGGCCTGCTCCTGGGCGTGGTGGAGTTCATGGGAGCCTCGTACTTCTCCAGCGGCTACCGTGACGCCTACGGGCTCGTGGCCTTCCTGCTCATCCTCATGTTCCGTCCCCAGGGCCTCTTCGGACGCACGGTGAGGCGGGTATGAAGGCGCTCGAATCACCCTGGTTGCGACTCGCAGGCGTAGCCGCACTGTTCCTGGCCTGGTACTTCTTCTTTCCCCAGTACCTCAGCATCGGTATCGCCCTGATGCTGCTGGCAGGCTGGGCCACCGCCTGGGACCTGCTGGGCGGCTGGACCGGCCAGGCGAGCCTC
>CAZBBU010000053.1:0-8222 GCA_964489965.1 uncultured bacterium | reverse complement strand
GGGCCGGCAGGTGTGGGCGGTGACCGACTGGGTAAGGCGGCCGGCGCTGTGGTGGCTGGCCGGCATCTTCCTGCTGGCCACCGTCGCGATCGCCAGGCTGAAGGGGCTGCGCGCTTTCGCCGCCACCGCCGTGGGCCTGGTGATCGTCATCAGCTACATCGTCCCGGCCATCCTGAACGGCGCCAACCCCGTGCTGGTGTCGCTGCTCGGTACGGGCGGCATCCTGGTTCTGGCCATCTACTTCGTGCACGGCATCAACTGGAGCACCACGGCGGCGGTGGTGGGCACCTTCGTTGCCATCGTCGTCACCATGGTGCTGGGCATCATCTGGACCGACCTGGCGCACCTGACGGGCTTCGGCAGCGAGGACGCCATGATGATCAGCTATCACGCCAGTGAAGTGAACATGCGCGGCCTGCTGCTGGCGGGCATGCTCATCGGTGCGCTGGGCGCCCTCACTGACGTGACCATCGTGCAGGCCAGCGTGGTGCGTGAACTGGCGCACACCAACCCCGACATGAGCGCGCGTGACCTCTACCGGCACGGCATGAACGTCGGCAACGACCACATAGGCTCACTGGTCAACACACTGGTGCTGGCCTACGCCGGTACGGCCCTGCCGCTCCTGATGCTGCTGCACATCAATGGCGCCGGCCTGCTGCAGACCCTGAACATGGAGATGGTCGCCACGGAAATCGTGCACACCCTGGTGGGCTCGCTGGGCCTGATCCTGGGTGTGCCACTCACCACCCTGATCGCCGCCCTGCTGTTCCGCGGTGACCGCCTGAAGATCCAGGAGGGTGAGCTTCACGCCCACCACCATCACTGAACGCGAAGCCCCGACCGGTTCGGGTCGGGGCTGAACTTACTCAGATGCGTGCAGCTGCTTGAGCCAGAAGCGCCTGCGCAGCCTCAGACGAGGCCACGGCGGATTCTGGATGATACGGCGTCAACAACGATGATGAACGCCACGATGATTATCAGGAACATCGAGACTTCGTCCCAGCGGCGGAACTGCAGGCGCTGAATCAGCGGCAGGCCGATGCCGCCTGCTCCAACCAGGCCGAGGATTGTGGCAGAACGCAGGTTGATTTCAAAACGGTAGAGCGTGTTTGACATGAATTCCGGCAGCACCTGCGGAACTACTGCGTACAGGAAAACCTGCAGCGAGTTGCCGCCGGCGGCCCGGATGGCCTCCATGGGCCCGCCGTCGATGCCTTCGATCACGTCTGAGAAAATCTTGCCCAGGTAGCCGATTGAGTGCAGGCCCATGGCCATTATGCCGGCGGTGGGACCGAGTCCCAGCGCGGCCACGAAGATCACGGCCAGGAGGATCTCCGGGAAGGTCCTGATGGCAACCAGCAACGCCTTGCCGGGCAGAGCCCAGATGGTGCCGCCAAGCAGGTTGCCGGCAGCCAGGAACGACAGCGGAAACGCCAGGAGCGCGCCCAGTATCGTGCCGAGTATGGCCATGAAGAACGTTTCGAGCATCGAGGTCCAGGCCAGTTCCAGTACCCCGGTGTTGGGGCTGACAAGGCCGCGCAGGAGCGGCATCATGTTGCGCTGCAGTCCGCTCATGAAGCGGGACCAGGAGGGCAGGTCCATCGTCAGGAGCGCCAGCACGAACAGGATCACCATGAGCACAATGCCCAGGTTCAGGAAGATCCTGTTACGCCGCACCTGAGGCGGGGGCATGGGAATCTGTGTGGCCATTTTCGTCTGCGCAGCCATCAGATTAGTTTCGTGCGTGCCCACACGCTGATGCCGTCGATAGCCAGCACCACCAGGAAGATGACCACGATCAGTGCGCCGAGGCCGGGGTAATCAAAGAAATTCAGGTAGCGCATGATCAGCTGACCGATGCCGCCGGCACCAACGAAGCCGATGACCACCGAGGCGCGCACGTTGATCTCGAACGAGTAGAGGATGTAGGACATCATGGTCGCGGCCACCTGAGGAACCACGCCATAGATGATCGTGCGGTTTCGGCCGGCACCGACTGCCCTGAGTGCCTCGATCGGACCGGGATCCGCGGATTCCACAGTCTCGGAGCCCAGCTTGGCCAGAACACCGATGGTGAAGAACACCAGGGCGACGACGCCCGGGAGAGCTCCCAGGCCCAGTATGGCCACGAACAGTGCGGCCCACAGCAGGTCCGGGATGCTTCGCAGCACTGTCAGAATCGTCCTGGCGAACCACTGAATGGGCGCGTTGATAGTTGTATTGGCACTGGCAAGGAAAATCAGAGGCAGCGCGATGAGGCTGCCGATTATGGTGGCAACGTAGGCGATCCGGATGGTGTCCAGGAGCGGCGGCCATATTTGCGGCCAGGCGGTCCAGTCAGGCACCATGCGTCCGAAGAAACTGAAGAAGTCCCGCGAGCCGGTGAAGATGGCGGACATGTTGAAGTTCACCTGGTCGTAGGAGACGACGATCAGGATTCCCACCACGATCAGCGCGAACAGGCTGCGGAGCCGCGACACCATACCGGGCCGTTCAACCGGCAGGCCGCTAGACACCGCGCATGTCCTTGGACTCGTCGATGGCGCGGCCGTAGATCTCCTCGAACGCAGCGTCGCTGGCTTCCTCGGGAGTGCCGTCAAACACTATCTTGCCGTCGCGCATGCCTACGATCCTGTCCGCGTACTCACGCGCCATGTCGATGAAGTGCAGGTTGACGATGGTGGTGATTCCGTCTTCGCGTGCGATGCGCTTGAGGTCTGACATGACAGCGTGCGAGGTGGGCGGGTCCAGGCTGGCGACCGGCTCGTCGGCAAGCATCACCGAGGGCTTCTGGGCCAGCGCCCGGGCGATCCCGACGCGCTGCTGCTGGCCGCCGGAAAGCGCGTCAGCCCGCACGTAGGCCTTCTCGGGAATGCCCACACGTGCCAGGCACTCATGGGCGAAGGCAACGTCCTCACGAGGAAAGGCGCCCAACACGCCGCGCCACGCGGGAATGTCACCCAGTCGGCCCGACAGTACGTTGCGGATGACACTGGAGCGCTTCACCAGGTTGAAGGTCTGGAAGATCATGCCGATGTCACTGCGGGATTTGCGAAGCGCAGATCCGCGCGCAGCCGTCACGTTGCGGCCATCGACCGTAACGCTGCCGCTGCTGGGCACCACCAGGCTGTTGACCGTGCGGATGAGGGTGGATTTGCCGGCGCCGGAGAGCCCGACCACAACCACGAACTGGCCACGGGGAATGTCGAGAGAGACGCCCTTGAGGGCACGGAGGCCGGTTTTGTAAACAACCTCCACGTTGTCAAAGATTATGTGGGACACGTTAGATGACACTGTACACGCCTCGGGGCGGCCAGGTCTTGACCTGCCGCCCCGAGGCGCCAACATGCCGGCGGCTCAGCCGCCGCCAGTCAGGTGCTCAGCGAGCGAACGCCGCGGAAACCTCGCGAACGATGTCGTAGGCTTCGGGCTCGATGGTGGTGAAGGCCGTGACGTTGAACAGGGTCTGGGTCAGCGCCTGGCCCTCTTCAGTCTGGGCGATCCGGATCAGGGCGTCGGCAATCTGGTCAGCCAGTTCGTCGGACAGGCCGGCGCGGACGACAATGCCGTCGTTGGGGATGTCAGCCGAGTAGCCGAGGATGCAGACCTGCTCCATGACGTCGGGGTTACGGACACGTCCACGTCACCGTTGTAGACGGCGAGAGCGGAGGCGTCGTGCGAACCGGCGAAGATGTAGGTCATCTCAGTCTCGGGGTCGATGCCGTGGTCACGGACCAGGGTCACGTAGGGGAACTGGTAGCCGGATGCGGAGCCGGGGTCCACGAAGGCAATGGTCTTGCCGCGCAGGTCCTCGAAGGTTTCGATGCCGGAGTCGCAGCGGACGTTGAACTGGGCGCGGTAGGTGGGGCTGCCCTGGCGTTCGCTGGCAAGGATCACCTTGGCGCCGTAGGCGTCCATGGCCTGCACAAGGGCTGCGGGACCGAACATGCCGATGTCGGCGCGTCCGGTGCCGATGGCCTCAACGAGGCCCACGTAGTTGGTCGAAACGAAGGTGTCGACCGGAATGAGCAGTTCAGCCGACAGGAGTTCGGCAAGCGGGTCGAGGCTGTCCACGATGGCGTCGGCCTCGCGGCTGGGAACCATGCCCAGGATCAGGCGGTCAGGGAATTCGCCAGCGGCTTCATCCTGTGCCATCACCGGGGCGAGCCCTGCGATAAGGGCCGCTACAGCAACTGCAATCAGAGTCTTCTTCACAAGCTTCTCCTCCTGGCGGCATCCGGCCGCCACCCGGACAGACGATCCGGGCAATCGGGATTCTTTCCCTGAGTGAAAATATCACACCACCGTCATGAGATTGCCAGACATTCGGTTAACGTTTGTTGGCAGCTTCAGCGGAGGTACTCTTCAATGTCACGCAGGTGCGCAGCATAGTTCGTGTTGGGCCTGAATACCGGCTGCCCGTCAAGCGTGCCATGCAGGAAGTAATACCAGCTGTCCCCGGCCTCGTTGGTTCGCTGTGGTTCCAGCACGGCAGCGAGCGCCTGGTGTCCGGGGTTGCCGATGGGCCCTGCAGGCAGTTCGGCATACACATAGGTGTTCCATGGATGGTCAGCAGCCATGTCGCCCGCCGGAGCGTCCAGCTCCGGCAATGTCTTGTCGAGGCCGTAAGCCACCGTGGGATCGGACTGCAGTGGCATGCCTTCGTCAAGCCGGTTCAGGAAAACGCCGGCGATAACGGGCATCTCGGCATCGGAACCCGCTTCGGCCTGCACCAGGCTGGCCAGTGTCACCCAGTCATGGACGCTCAGGCCCAGCTCCTCCAGTCGAGCCAGCGCGTGCTCCTCCTGCAGTTCCTGTTCGAACCGGTCAAGAAACTGGGCCAGAGCCTGGCCGGGGGTGCTGTGTACCGGGATGTCATACGAGGCCGGGAACAGGTAGCCCTCAAGCCGGTGCAGCGGCCGGTTGTCGCCTTCCGGCGCAGGTTGCGCCTCCAGCCACTCACGCTGCACCTCTCCGGCCAGTTGCGCGTAATCGTCAATACTGCCGAAACCTGCCTCGACCAGCCGTTCCACTACAGCTGCCGCCCTGAAGCCTTCCGGAATCACCACCCTGGTGACCCGCGGCCGGCCACCCGCTTCCAGCACCGCCGCTGTTTCCGCTGCCGTGAAGGCGGGATCCAGGTCGTAAAGTCCCTCACCGACACTGCGGTCCAGGTCCTGCCAGCGCAGGTAAAGCCCGAAGGCGCGAGCGTTGCGGACCAGGCCCGCTTCGGCCAGCTCGTCAGCGATGCGCGTGGCACCCCAGCCGGGCATGACCTCGAACTCCTGTGGCTGCGATGACTGACCCGGCGCCTGAAGCAGCCACCAGCCAGCCAGGGAGGCGGCGCCGGCAGCCAGGACAACAACCAGCAGGGTGCCCAGTAGCACACGGGGCCAGCGGCGACGGGGCCTTTGGTCCGGCTGGATCACTGTTCGCGCGCCTGCCGCTGCAGCCAGGTCTCCAGGATCAGTATGTCAGCCGCCTCATCCAGGAGGCCCTTCTCCTGACGCAGGCGATTGCTCCTGCTGCCACCCAGCAGCTGCTGCCCCGCCACCCTGGTGGTGTAACGCTCGTCCTCGAATTCCACCGTGAAACCCTCTTGCTGCAGATGCCTGGCGAAGTCGCGCACCCGCCTCGTCTGCCGGGAGTCGCCGCCGTCAGACCTGCGCGGCAGGCCCACAACCAGCAGGCTGGCGCCTTCATCCTTGGCCAGTTCCCGGAGGGCGCGCACGTCGTCACCGAGTCGGGGGCCGCGTGTGAGCCAGCCGCGGCCGAACGCGAACGGCGAACCGCGCTCCCCGCGAGCCAGCCCTATGCGGGCCTCGCCAACATCAAGTGCCAGCACCGTCTCAGCCATTACGCCCTTCAGTTTGCCAGTTGTTCCCTGAGAAGTTCAGGAAGCGATTCAAGCGCCGTACTCAACCGGGCTTCCTGCACGCCGGCCTGGGCCATGTCCGGGCGGCCACCGCCCTTGCCGCCGGCCCTGCTGGCAAGTTCCCGCACCAGGTTGCCGGCGTGTGCGCCCTTCTCCCGGGCGGAGTCGGCCACCTTGACCACCAGGAGGGGACCGCTGGACACGACCGCCACGGCCAGGTCCGGCTGCTGCAGCAGTGTGTCGGCCGCGTTGCGCAAGGCGGCGGCATCCAGGTCCTGAAGGGTGCGTGCTGCCCATCTGATGCCCTCGACCTCACCGCTGCTGCCGGCGGAAGCAGCGGCCGCGCCACTGGTCTGGGCAGCGGCCAGCCGGTCGCGGAGCGTCTTGGCCTCACGCCTGGCTTCGCGCAGGTCCTCCTGAAGCTTGCGGGCGCGGTCAGTAACGGCGTCCTGCGGGGCTCCCAGCTGTGCCGCCAGTTCCTGCAGCTGGGCGCGCTTCTCCTGCACCCAGTGCAGTGCCGAAGTGCCGACACGTGCCTCGATGCGCCTGACACCCGCCGAGACGGCGCTGTCTTCCACGATCACCAGGGAGCCGATCTGTCCGGTGCTCTCCACGTGGGTGCCGCCGCACAGTTCCAGAGAGACATCACCCATCGACACCATGCGGACGGTGTCCCCGTACTTCTCGCCGAACAGCATCATGGCGCCCTGCTCGCGGGCTTCCTCGATGCTGGCCTGCCGCCAGTTCACGGGCAGGTCCGCCTGGATCCAGGAGTTGACCAGCCCCTCGACCTGTTCCAGCTGCTCGCGGCTCAGGGCGCCGGGGCTGGAGAAGTCGAAGCGCAGGCGGTCGGGCGTGACGAGGGAGCCTGCCTGGGTCACGTGCTCACCCAGCTCGCTGCGCAGTGCCGCGTGCAGGAGGTGGGTGGCGCTGTGATGCTTCTCGGTGTCACGCCGTTGCGGGTCCACCACTGCGGTCACCTGGCTGCCCACCTTGAGCCGGCCGCGGACCACCCGCACAGAATGCAGGTAGAGCCCGGAGGCGGTCTTGCGGGTGCCGCTGACGAGGGCGCTGCCGCCTTCCCAGTCGAGCTTGCCGCTGTCACCGACCTGGCCGCCGCCCTCGGCGTAGAACGGGGTGACGTCCAGAACCGCGTGGCCGTGCTGTCCTTCGGTCAGTTCCGCCACCTGCGTTTCACCGTCCAGCAGCGCCTGCACCGTTGCTGCGTCGCTGGTCTCCGTGTAGCCCGTGAACTCTGTCTCGCCGGCCGCGACTTCCACGGCATCGCCGCTGCCGAACATGGCGGAACCGGGCATGCTGCCGCGTGACGCCTGGCGGGCCTGCTCGCGCGCAGCTGCGTAGCCGGCTGCATCAACACTGAAACCGCGCTCGGCAGCCATCTCGCTGGTCAGGTCCAGCGGAAAACCGTACGTCTGCCACAGGTCGAAGGCGACGTCACCGGGCAGCGTGTCACCCTGCAGACCGTCCAGCAGGTGGCCGACGCGGGCGATGCCGCTCTCGAGGGTGCGCAGGAACTGCTCTTCCTCCGTCCTGATGGCCAGCTGCACGTGGCTTCGGGCCCGATTCAGGTCCGGATAGGCGCCGGCCATAGTGTCGACGACCAGGCCGGCAAGCTCATGCAGTACGGGTTCCCGCAACCCCAGGAGCCAGGCCTGGCGGGAGGCGCGGCGGATGAGCATCTTCACCACGTAACCCGCGCCGTCGTTGGCAGGGGCGATGCCGTCGGTGATGGCGAAGGTGACGGCACGGACGTGGTCCGCGATGATGCGCTGCTCCACGCTGCGGATGTCGTCATACTCCACGCCGCTCAGCTCCACCAGGCGGCGGATGACCGGCTGGAACAGTTCCGTGGAATAGGCGTCCTGCGCGCCGCTGACCACGGTCGTGATGCGCTCCAGTCCCATGCCGGTGTCGATGTTCTTCTGCGGCAGCGGTGTGAGCACGCCGTCCTGCAGGTCGAACTGCGTGAAGACCAGGTTCCAGATCTCCATGTAACGGTCACCGCTGCCGGTGTTGGGACCGGTCTCGTCGGGCGAGCCGAACCCGGGCCCGCGGTCATAGAAGATCTCCGAGCAGGGGCCGCAAGGTCCCTGGCGGCCATCCTGGATGGCGTTGGCCGGCCAGAAGTTCTCGGCCTCGCCCCAGCGGCTCAGGCGCTCCGCGGGGATGCCGACCTCGGTGGCCCAGATGTCATAGGCCTCGTCATCGTCGAGGAACACGGTCACGTGCAGGCGTTCCGGGTCCAGGCCCAGCCACTCACTGCTGGTCAGGAACTCCCAGGCCCAGGTGATCGCCTCGCGCTTGAAGTAGTCGCCGAACGAGA
>CAZBBU010000052.1:5194-8222 GCA_964489965.1 uncultured bacterium | reverse complement strand
CACCAGCGCCAGCTTCGACGACCTGGTGCTGGCCCTGGCCTGGGCGGCCGGCGAAGCTGTGCCCGGCGCACCCGAGAACCGCAACCCGGCCGACCTGGTCAACCTGAGCCTGGGCGCCAAGCTGCCGCCGCAACCCGGTGTGGACGAGGCGATCAGCCGGCTCACCGCAGACAAGGGCATCACCGTCATCGCCGCTTCCGGCAACGACCTGTCCGGCACCGGCAACGTGGGCATCTACGCGCCGGCCAACTCGGCCGCCGCCCTCGCCATCGGTTCGGTGGACAGCAACGCGCACCTGTCCTGGTTCTCGGTTTACGGGGGACCCACCGAGATCACCGTAACCGCACCCGGCGGAATGGGTCCGTCAAGCTGCGACCTGGTGTTCAGCACCGTGCCCTTCGGCAGCTACGGCTGCGAGGCGGGCACATCGATGGCCGCGCCTTTCGTAAGCGGTTCGGTCGCACTGTTGCTGACCCACGAGCCGGACCTGACGCCCGGCCAGATCGCCTTGAGGCTCAAGGGAGCCACCTGGTTCGATCCTGACTTCATGGTCGCCGAGTCTTACGGCGCCGGCGTGCTCTGCACCAACCGGCTGCTCAGCGGCAGCAACCCCACGCCGACAGACCCCTGCTGACTCAGAACAGGGCGAACGCCTGCCCAAGCACGGTCACAATTGTCCACAGGAGGACGCCGACAGCCAGTCCACCGGCGAAGCGGTCCACGTTCCGGCCGGCCGGCAGGCCCTGGCGCATGAAGCCCCACAGCAGGCCACCCACCAGGCCGCCGACGTGGCCCCACAGTGACACGTTGGGAATCGCCACTGAGAACAGGATTATCAGCAGCACCCACTGCACCAGACTGCGGGTGAGTTGCCGGTCACTGGCCAGCCCACTGCGCAACGCGTCTGCCAGCAGCGCGCCGCCAACACCCAGCACGCCGCCGGAAGCGCCGATGAGCAACTGAACCTGGCCGGCCTGCGCCACACTGCTCAGGTAGGCACCCATGACCGTGCCGAACAGGAAGGCCATCAGCAGGCTGCCCCAGTTGCGGCGGCCCTCGTAAACGCGGCCCAGGTCCAGCAGCACCCAGACGTTGAAGCCGATGTGCACCAGGTTGCCATGCACGAAGGCGTAGGACACGTAGCGCCACAGCGCGTCCGCGCTGGCCAGTCCGGACACGCCGGTCATCCAGGCGGCAACGGCGTCGCTGGGTCTGAGTCGTCCCACCGGGGTGAAGATCTCCGGCACGTTGGCGTTGAGGTACATCTGCCCCAGGTAGAACAGCACCAGCGCGCCGCCCAGTACGTAAGTTCCGAGCGCCGGTCCGCGCCGCAGCAGGCGGGGTACGGAACGTCCCAGCCGCAGCAGTTGTGTGCCGATGCGCTCACGCGCGCCGGGAGGTGCCACCTGATAGGTGTGGCTGTAGAGCGAGGCCGCTTCCTCCGGCCGGTGACCGGTCTCGGCCGCGCGGGCCACTATCTCGTAGACGATCCAGGCCGGAGTGCCCGCGGGGATCTCCTGCAGGAGCTGCCGGACCCGCTGCATGTCCCCGAACTCAGCGGCCACGCGCGCCTCACCGAGGCGCAGCACCCGGTAGCCGATGGGCCCCTGCTGGGCAGGATCAGTGGACACCCGCTGTCTGGCGTCGTCCAGGGCAGCCTGCGCGCGGTGCAGTTGCTGCAGGCCGATGTGGGCGCGGATCACCGCGTCGTCAGCCAGCAGTGCGTTGTCACTTGTCCTGGGCACGTTGCCCTCGTGCTCCAGCACCGCATCCCAGTCCTGGCGCAGGGCCGCAGCCTGCACGCTGAGGAGCGGGTCGGGCTGGCCGGCCAGCTTCTCCGCCGCATCGGGATCAGCCTGTTGCAGCGCCACCTGGGCAAGCAGGCGACCCAGGGCCAGCCGGCCGGTCGGTCCCCAGTAAAGGAGCTGACCCAGCCCACCGGCCAGGCCGTAACGGCGGGCCCGGGCCAGCGCCACACAGACGAGCGGCCCGAATGCCCAGATGGGCGCCGCTATCAGCGCGAACAGGCGGAATCCCTCACTGACGTTGTAACCGAAGAATGGCTGCAGGCCCACCAGGCCTGCCAGCATCAGGGAAATCGAAGACTTTACGGGCAGTTCAGTCAGCGGTGGAGCCAGTCTCAGCGCCCACCTCAGTGTGAACACGGCGGTTACTGCTGTTACCAGAAGGAAGAGTTGGACCTGGTCCATGCGTGAACAGCGTAACCCGCAGGGTGATGTGTAATCATGGTCGCAGGAACGCCAGCTTATGCGCTTCCTGCCACCATTCGGAGGATTGCTTGTCCCAGTTTCTTCTATCGACAGCCTGTGTGCTGGTTGCCTACCTGCTTGGCACGATTCCCAGCGGCTACCTGGTGGCGCGCGTCCGGGGAGTCAACATTCAGCAGGTCGGTTCAGGCAACATCGGGGCCACCAACGTACTCCGCTCGGTCGGCGTACTGCCCGCCATCCTTGTGGCCATCGCCGATCCCCTCAAGGGAGCCGCGGCGGTACTGCTGCCCAAACTGCTGGGCCTGGGCCCGCTCACCATCGCCATCTCCGGCTTCGTGGTGGTGCTCGGCAACGATTACAACGCCTTCCTGCGCTTCCGCGGCGGCAAGGGCATCGCCGCCAGCCTGGGGGTGATGCTGGCCATCAACCCGCTGGTCGGCCTCCTGAGTGCGGCCATCGGCATCTACACCATGCTGCTGGGCCGGCTTGTGTCACTCGGCTCGCTGGTCGGCATCGCCGTGGCCCCGCTGTTGCTGCTGGTCGGACCGGGAACCGAGATCGAGTACATCGTGATGACCTTCGCGCTGGCGGCACTGGCGACCTGGCGCCACCGCGACAACCTGGTGCGACTGGCCCGTGGCACCGAGAACCGGCTGGGCCACAAACCGAGCGGCGAGTTCAAGGAGCCGTCCGAGGTGCGGCCACCCAACTGAGGTCAGGCCGGCAGTTCCACCTTGCGCCCGCAGGCGCAAATCGCGTTATCCCTGATCATCAACGTCTGACCCTGCCGGTGCCAG
>CAZBBU010000052.1:0-5184 GCA_964489965.1 uncultured bacterium | reverse complement strand
CACCAGTGGCACACGACTTCGGCACCGCCATCCTCGTCGATCATGGCCTGGCGCTCCTCGGGTGAGAAGTACGCCAGTGACTCCAGCGCCTTCTGCTCGCTGCAGCGGCAGGCGAACTGGAGGGGCAGCGCGTCCTTGGTCAGGATGTTCAGTTCCAGGCCGTCAGCCAGCCGGTTCATGACCTCGAGCAGGCTGCCGTGCCTGAGGGCGTCCGTGAGCTGGCCCAGGCCGAAGACGTTGCGCTCGATGATGCCCAGTTCCTCGTCACCGGCTTCCGGCAGAGCCTGAACCAGTACGCCACCAGCCTGGGTGACGGCGCCACCTTCCAGATACACGCCCAGCATCACGGCCGAGCGGATCTGCTCGCTCATCGCCAGGAAGATGGCCAGGTCTTCGGCGATCTCGCCGGTCACGATGTCCACGGTGGAGCTGTAGGGATCGCCGTAAGGCGCGTGCGAGCGGATCACCTCGAGCTCGCCCTGACCGACGGCCGCGCCCACATCCAGCTTGCCGTCATCGCGTCTCGGCGGGTCGACGTCCGGATTGCGCACGTAACCGCGCACGCTGCCGTCGAGGCCGGCGTCGGCGATGATGCCGCCCAGCGGACCGTCACCACGGAAGCGGACGGTGACGCGGTCCCGGTGCTCCTTGAGCAGTACGTGTGACAGCAGCAGCGTGCCAGTCAGCGTGCGGCCCAGGGCCGCGGTGGCGGTGGGGGCCGTGCCGTGCCTGAGGCGCGCGTCCTCCACCAGACTGGTCGTGTCAGCCGCAACAATGCGGATGGTCTCGCCGGCCATCCCGCGCAACATGTGTGCCAATTGTCAGTTCCTCTCGCGGTTCTCCAACGCCGCCAGCGTGGCCTTGGGCACCAGCTTCGATACGTCTGCCCCGTAGCGGGCCAGTTCCTTGACGCGGGTGCTGGACAGGTACGACCAGCGGGTGGCAGTCATTATGAACGTGGTCTCCGCCTTGGGGTTCAGCTGCCTGTTCAGGTGCGCCATCTGCAGCTCGTATTCGAAGTCGCTGATGGCGCGCAGGCCCTTGACTATTACATCCGCACCCAGAAGCCGCATGTATTCCGCCAGCAGGCCGTCAAAACTCTGCACGTCCACATTTTCCATGCCCTGCACGGCGCTCTCGATGATGGCGACCCGTTCAGCGTTGTCGAACATCTGGTCCCGCTTGCCGGGGTTGTTGAGCACCGCCACGGTCAGGCGGCCGTAGATGCGCACCGCCCGCCGGATCACGTCCAGGTGACCGTTGTGCAGCGGGTCAAAACTGCCCGGATAGACTGCGTGAATCATTTCAGGCAGCATACATCCTCAGGACCACCTGGCAAGTTCCAGTGGTGAGATCTCACCCGACAGGACCGCGTCAAGTTGGGCCTCGTCAAGCCTGGCCACCTGCTCATCAAGCGCGCGGGCCAGCAGCGCGCGTACCTCGAAGCGGGCGCGGCGTCGCCTGGAGGCGAGCAGTCGGCCTGACTGCTGCTGGAAGCGGTGCAGGTTAAGGAGCCGGTCCATCAGCTTCTCCACTCCGGTGTCTTCAGTGGCCACGGTCGAGATGACGGGCGGCTTCCAGTCGTCAGGGCCGTAACCGCCCAGGCTCAGCAGCGCGGCGATCTCGCGCCGCAACCGGTCCACGCCCGGCTGGTCGGCCTTGTTGACCACGAAGATGTCCGCGATCTCCATCACGCCGGCCTTGAACGCCTGGACACCGTCGCCCTGGCCGGGGGTCAGAACCACCACGGTGGCGTCGGCCACACTGGCGATGTCAACTTCGGACTGCCCGACTCCGACCGTCTCGATGATCACCAGGTCGAAACCCGCGGCGTCAAGCAGCGCGGCGCACTGCACAGTGGCGGCTGAGAGACCGCCGAGCTGGCCGCGACTGGCGAGCGAGCGGATGAACACTCCCGGGTCATCGAACCACCTGAGCATCCTGATGCGGTCACCGAGGATGGCGCCGCCGCTGAACGGGCTGCTCGGGTCCACAGCGAGCACCGCCACGCGTTCGCCGGCTGCCCGCGCGCGGGCCACGATCCGGTCGACCAGCGTGCTCTTGCCGCTGCCTGGCGTGCCGGTGATTCCAAGCAGCCGCGAGTGGCCGGGTTGACGCCTCAGTTCGCGCAGCAGCTCCTGTCCCCTGGAGCCGCCGTCCTCCACCAGGCTGAGGCCGCGTGCTATGGCCCGTTCCTGACCCGCGAGGATGCGCGTTGCAATGTCACTGCTCATGAAGCGACTCTAACGCCCCGCGCCGGCGCTGGTACAATTGGTCACAAACCCGGGAGGTGCTTTTGTCATGTCACGCAAGGTAACGTTGTTCACCGGCCAGTGGGCCGACATGCCGCTTGAGGAGCTGGCTCCGCTTGCCCGGCGCATGGGCTATGACGGGCTGGAACTCGCCACTTGGGGTGACCACTTCAGTGTTCAGCGCGCACTGAACGAGCCCGGCTACACCGACCTGCTCCGTGAGTTCCTCTCCAGCCACGGGCTTGACTGCCTTGCCATCTCGAATCACCTTGTCGGTCAGGCCGTGTGCGACCCGGTTGATGCCCGGCACCGTGACATCGTGCCACCTCACGTCTGGGGCGATGGCGACCCTGAGGGTGTGCGTCAGCGCGCCGCCGAGGAGCTCAAGGACACCGCCCGCGCGGCACGCAAGTTCGGCGTGGACGTGGTGACCGGCTTCACCGGCTCCAGCGTGTGGCACGCCGCCTACGCCTTCCCGCCCACCAGCCAGGAGTACTGGCAGGCCGGTTTTGACGACTTCGCAAGACGCTGGCTGCCGATCCTGGACGTGTTCGAAGAGGAAGACGTCAACTTTGCGCTCGAGGTGCACCCGACCGAGATCGCCTTCGACACCGCCTCGGCCGAACGGGCCGTACAGGCCGTAGGCGGGCACCAGCGCTTCGGCTTCAACTACGATCCCTCGCACCTGGCTTACCAGGGCGTTGATTACGTGGGCTTCATCCGCAAGTTCTCCGCCCGCATCCACCACGTGCACATGAAGGACGTCTGGTGGGGACGCAGCGGAAGCGCAGAGGCCGGCGTCTTCGGCGGCCACACCGACTTCGGTGACGCACGCCGCTACTGGGACTTCCGGTCCGTGGGCCGCGGCGATGTCGATTTTGAGAACATCATCGTGGCACTGAACGACATCGACTACCAGGGCCCGCTCTCCGTGGAGTGGGAGGACGTGCGCATGGACCGGGTACACGGGGCCACGGAATCGGCAGAATTCGTGCGGCGCCTGGACTTCAAGCCCTCCGGAGTCGCCTTCGACGCGGCTTTCGGGCGCAAGGAAGACTGATGTCCGCTCCACTGAAGCTCGGCATGGTGGGTGGCGGCAGCGGCGCGTTCATCGGGGCCGTGCACCGGATGGCGGCTCGACTGGACGGCGAGTTCGAGATCACCGCGGGGGCCCTGTCGGGCAGCCCGGAGAAGTCGATCGCCTCAGGCCGGGAGATCGGCCTGGCCGACGACCGCAACTACGCCAGCTGGCAGGAGATGCTGGTACGCGAGAGTGCGTTGCCCGAAGGTGAGCGCATCGACGCCGTGTCCATCGTGACGCCGAACCACCTGCACTTCCCGGTGGCCAGCGCCTTCGTACAGGCCGGCTTCAACGTGATCTGCGACAAGCCACTGGTGCTGAACTCGGAACAGGCCGGCCAGCTCAGCGGGCAGGTGGCGGCTGCCGGCGTGCTGTTCGCAGTCACCTACAACTACTCGGGTTACCCGCTGGTGCGCGAGGCACGCCAGCGGGTGCGTGACGGCAGGCTGGGCAGGATCCGCAAGGTGCTGGTGGAGTACAACCAGGGCTGGCTGGCCAGTAAGCTGGAAGACTCTGACAACAAGCAGGCCAGCTGGCGCACTGACCCGGCGCGCAGCGGCATCGCCGGTGCCGTGGGTGACATCGGCACGCACGCCGAGAACCTGCTGCGCACCGTCACCGGGCTGGAGATCACCCACATCTGCGCTGACCTGACCACTTTTGTCAGCGGGCGCGAGCTTGACGATGACGCCGGCATGCTGCTGCGGCTGACTGGCGGGGCACGCGGGATGCTCAGCGCCTCGCAGGTATGCGTGGGCGAGGAGAACGCCCTGTCCATCCGGGTCTACGGTGATAAAGGCGGGCTGCATTGGCGGCAGGAGCAGCCGAACGAGCTGCTGTTCTTTGAAGACGGCAAGCCTGCGCAGCTGCTGAAGCGTGGCAACGACTACCTGTCGGCGGAAGCCAGGGCGGTGAGCCGCATCCCCTCAGGTCATCCGGAGGCGTTCCTGGAGGCATTCGCCAACATCTACCGGGCCGTGGCGCTGAGCATCCGCGCCAGGCGTGACGGCAGTGATGCCAGCGGCCCGGAGTACGAGTTCCCGGGAATCGAGGCGGGCGTGAGCGGCGTGAACTTCATCGAGAAGACCGTGCAGAGTGCAGCTTCGAACGAGAAATGGACCGCGGTCTGAGCAGGGACTTCAGGTCAGGCGGGCTGCAGCAGCCGGCTGGCTTCCAGCGCCAGGCGCTCCAGCGCCCAGCTGCTGTCGCGGCCTGATTTGCTGGCCAGTTCGGCCGTTGCGATCGCCGCCAGCAGCGGCCTGAGCGACTGTTCGTCCAGCCGGCTGGCAATGCGCCTGACCTTGGCGGCCACGAACGGCTTGAGCTTGAGCACGGAGGCCACGACCGAGTCGGAGGCACGCGGGTCCGCGGCCAGCAGGCCGACGCAGCGGGCCACCAGCGTGAACTGCCAGGACACGGCAGCCAGTACCTTCACGGCATCCTCGCCCTGCTGACGCAGGGCCAGCGCCTGCCCGATCGCAGCTGCCGGATCACCGGCGACCAGTGCGTCTATGAAGCCGAACGCGTCAGTGAACGCGTCCTTGCCAGTCGCCTCGCGCAGGCGGTCCGCGTCAACCTTGCCCTGCATGAGTGAGAGCTTGCCGATCTCGGAGGCGATGGCCGGCAGGTCCTCGCCGAACATGTCCACGAGCAGCCTGGGCACCTCGCGGGTCCGCTGTACGCCAGCTGCGTCCAGTTCCTCGGCGACCCAGCGTTCCAGTGCCTGAAAACGCGGGCTGGGCAGGTGCCTGTGTTCGGAGAAGTTCCGCCACTGCTTCTGGCGCGCGTCCGTGGCGCTGCTGTCGACCACTATCACCTGCATGTCAGCAGGCAGGTCGGGCAGCAGTCTCA
>CAZBBU010000051.1:0-8466 GCA_964489965.1 uncultured bacterium | reverse complement strand
GTTGGGCAGCACGTGACGGAACATGACACCCCGGTCAGCCAGGCCGGAAGCCTGCGCGGCGGATACGTAATCCATCTCCCGGACGCTGAGGACGGCGGCACGAACTATGCGCACGAAGTAGGGCACGGTGGCCACACCCACAGCGATCATCACGTTCACGATGCTGGAACCCAGCGCGGCAACGATGGCGAGTGCCAGCAGGAAGCCCGGCAGCGCCAGCAGGACGTCGGAAACGGCGTTGATGACCCGGTCGATCCAGCCGCCGTAGAAGCCGGCCAGGAGGCCCAGAACTCCGCCGAGCACCAGTGCTATGCCCACGGACAGAAAGCCGACACTCAGGGAGACCCGTCCCCCGTGAATGATGCGGCTGTATGTGTCCCGGCCGAACTGGTCGGTACCCAGCCAATGCTCAGCACTTGGCGGCTGCAGGCGGTTGCGCAGATTCTGCGCGTTTGGTTCATGTGTCGAGAGCAACGGCGCGAACACCGCTGCCAACACGATGATGATCAGGGTCGCCACACCGAACAGCGTGCGGGGACTGCGCCAGAAACGGCGCATCGCCTTGGAACGGCGCCTGGGCAGTGAGGAGTTGCCGGTGACGACTTCAGCCATATCGCACCCTCAGTCTGGGGTCCAGGTAGGCGTACAGTACGTCCACCAGAAGGTTCACCACGGCGTAGGTCATGGCGAAAACCAGAATCACGCCCTGCACCACGGGAAAATCCTTGGATCTGATCGAGTCGACAGCCAGCCGGCCGATACCCGGCCAGGCGAAGATACTCTCCGTGATGACAGCACCTGCAAGCAGACCGCCGAACTGCAGTCCGATGACGGTAACGATGGGGATCATCGCGTTCCGAAGCGCATGAAGGTAGGTGACCCGGTTGGCGCTGACTCCCTTGGCCCGGGCGGTTCGAACGTAGTCCTGGCCGAGCGACTCAATCAAGGTTGAGCGGGTCATGCGGGTGATCGAAGCGATGGCGCTGGTACCCAGCGTGAACGCCGGCAGCACGTAGTATTGCCAGCTGCCGCCCCTGCCTGTTGCCGGGAACCACTCCAGCACGTAGGCGAACAGGAGCATCAGCATCAACGCCTGCCAGAACACCGGCATCGCCAGGCCCAGGAACGAGACGAAGGTGAAGACGTGGTCAGCCACGGAGTTTGGCCGGGTGGCCGAGATGACACCGATGGGTATGCCGATCACCACAGCGATGAGTGTGGCGATGGCAGCCAGCTCAAAGGTTGGTCCCATTCGCGCGCCGATCTCTTCCGTGACCAGACGGTTGGAGCGGATTGACCGCCCCCAGTCGCCGGTGACGACGCCGCCCAGCCAGTTGACGAAGCGCACAGGCGCCGGGTCATTCAGGCCCAGGCGTTCGCGGAGCGCATCGACCTGCTCCTGCGGTGCCCGTTCGCCCAGCATGAGTGTCACGGGATCGCCAGGTGTCAGCTCGATGATGCCGAACACGATGATGCTCACTCCCAGCAGTACCGGGATGATCATCAGCAGGCGTTTGATTATGAACTGGAGCATGTGTTGTCAGTGGGCCGATTCATAGCCAGTGGAGGCCGGCACTCGGGCCGACCTCCACTGAAGACGTGTGAAACCGATTCCGGTTGGCGGCTTCAGTTCTTGGAGACGTTGAACAGGCGGTGATGGCCTGCGGGGTGCGGGGTGAAGCCGGAAACAGCGTCACTCACACCATGCTCTTCGGTCGTGACGATCAGGAAGATCCAGGGTGCATCCTGCTGGATGATCTCCTGCGCCTCGGCGTAAAGGGCCACGCGCTGGTCGGGATCAGTCTCGACACGGGCGGCGTCCAGCAGCTCGTCCACGCGATCGTTGGCGTAGAAGGTGCGGTTGCCGGAGGCGCCGAACTGGCTGCTGTGGAACAGGGCGTAGAGTCCGTAGTCAGCGTCACCGGTGACGGTCACCCAGCCGAGGATGAACATGTCATGCAGGCCGGCCGCAGTCTCGTCGAGGTAGGTGCCCCACTCGACAACCTGAACGTCAACCTGAATGCCGATGTTGGCCAGTTCGGCCTGCACGATCTGGGCGATTTCAACGCGCTGCGGGTTGTCATTCGTCCAGATGCTGGTGCTGAAGCCATCAGCGTAGCCGGCCTCTGCCAGAAGCTCACGGGCGAGTTCCGGATCGTAGGTGTAAGGCTCGAGCTCCTGGTTGGCGCCGAAGACGTCTGCGGAGATCGGGCTGTTGGCACGGACGGCCTGGCCGGTGTAGATGGTGTCAACGATCAGGTCCACGTCGATGGCGTGGTTGATGGCCTGACGGACCAGCGGGTTATCGAAGGGTTCAGCTGCGACGTTGAAGCCGATGTAGGCGGTGGACAGGGTGCGAACTGCTTCCAGGTGCACGCCATCGCTCGACTCGACGCTGCGGGCTGCCGAAGGCGGCAGGGTGTAGGCGATGTCAACGCCGCCGGTCTCAACCTCGATGCCACGGACCGAGCCCTCGGGGATCGGGCGGAACACCAGGGTCTCGGGCAGGACTTCGCCGCCCCACCAGTTGTCGTTGCGCTGCAGGACCACACGGTCGGCGGTCTGCCAGCTGTCAAAGATGAAGGGACCAGTACCGACCACGACGCTGGTGCCGTAATCATCACCGGCAGCCTCAACGGCGTTCTGGTTCATGATGCCCAGGCTGGAGTGGGCCAGGTGGTTGAGGATCGGAGCGAAGGGGAATGCCAGGTCGATCTGGACCGTGTAGTCATCGACCGCGGTGACCGACTCGACCGAGTCAAGCAGGAAGGCCGACTGGGCAGGCAGGCTGCGGAAACGCTCGTAAGTCCAGACGATGTCATGTGCCGTCAGCGCATCACCGTTGTGCCAGGTGACGCCCTCACGGATGTTGAACACCCAGCTGGTGTCAGAGACAGCTTCCCAGCTCTCGGCCAGACCCGGCTCGATCTCCAGGCTCTCGTTCTGGACCACCAGGGTGTCGTAGATCTGGCGGGACACCTGAGCGGTGGGCTGGTCGTTCGTGTTGTGCAGGTCAAAGGTAACCGGATCGGCACCCATTGCGACGGTGATGGTCTGGGCACTTGCGGCACTGAAAATCAGCCCGCCTGCTGCCAGAGCTATGATGAGTTTCTTCAAGATTCCTCCGAAATTGTTTTGGTGTTGTGTACCAAGTGTTGTTTCCCGTCGAAAGAAGCAGTCTGCCGCTTCTTGCTCAGACGACGGCTGGATACGTGTGATTCGCCCCCTCGGGCCGGCCTGTACTAGGACTTAACCTCCGTTTCCTCGAGGTCCACGACCTCTGGTAACACTTCAGAACCCATTCTAGCAACTGGATAGTACGGGTGATATGTGCCGCAAGGTGTTGACAACTTTGCCGCCAATGGTTACAAACCCTTACCCCACCAGGCCGCAACCCGGAAATCCGCTTCCGACGCCACCTGACCCGGCACTGCCCTGTGCTACCATCAACGGCGACGATGCCCTCACGAACCCGCAAAACCGCCCGCCTGACGCTGCTGCTGACCGGCGGGTTCCTGTTGTTGCTGCTGAGCGGCTGCCTGACCCGGGAAGACTCGTTCGAAGCCGTGCTGTCCATAACCGAACCCAAGGCCGGCACCGCCCGTTCAACCGAGGTGATCGACGTGTACGGCTACGCGCTGGATGACGCAGGGATCGTGGCCATCCGGGTTGACGGCAGCGACCTGTTCAACGCCCCGCAGTTCGCCACCGAGCGTGGCAAGAAGCTGGTTCACTTCGGCTTCAGGGGACAGGCGCGAGGCGAGGGGGAACTGACTTACCTGATCGAGGTTGAGGATGCGGACGGCAACGTCACCTCACTCAACTACTCGCTGACGGTGGACGTTACCCCACCCACCCTGGAACTCACCGCCACGCCACTGGGGGGCGGCTCGTTCAACCTGAGCGGCATCGCCAGGGACAACATGTCCGTCAGCGTGATCCGCATCGGCGGCGTGCCCTACACGTTCGCCCCCGGACCCGAAGTCTCATTTGAACTGCCCAACATCACCCCGGCCAGCCAGCTCATAGAGGTGGTAGACAGCGCCGGGAACACCCTCTCAAGGGAATTCTGAATGACTGACACCACTGTCAACGAAACGACGCACACTAAGGCGGCGCCTGCACCCGTCCACAGCGGATCCGGGCCACTGCCCGCCAGGATCACCCAGCTTCCGGTCAGGAGCAGCGAGGTGCTGGATGGGCTGGCGCCCGGCCGCACCGTGGCGGCCGAGACCTCACATGGCAACGCTGACCTGATCCGCGTGCTTGACATCCTGGGAATCGGCGGACCGTTCCGCACCACCAGTCCCTGGGAACTCGAGGACGAGCGCGGTCGGCACCTGCTGCACGCGGGGGGCTACGCCGCCATCCCGTTCGGCGAGAACTACCCGCCGCTGGTAGAGTTCATGCAGCAGTACCTGGAGCGGAATCGCACCATGGGCTTCGCGCAGCAGTCCGCGTCGGACTGGCGTGCCGCCCTGGAAACCAACCTGGTTTCACTGCTCACCAGCTTCGCTCCCAGCCACCACGACTCGCAGGTGTTCTTCTCCAACAGCGGGGCCGAAGCCATCGAGGCGGCCCTGAAGTTCGTGCGTGCCGCGCGGCCCGATGCGCGCATAATCATCAACTTCACCCGCGCGTACCACGGCAAGACGTTCGGTGCCCTCAGCCTGACGCCCAATGACGAGTACCAGGGACCGTTCCGGCCGTTGTACGGCGACGTGCGCACGCTGCCGTACGGTGACGCGTCGGTGTTTGAGCACACCATCAACTCCCTTGGCCCGAAGAACATCGCCGGTGTGTTCGTGGAACCCGTCCAGGGCGAAGCGGGTGTGGTGACGCCACCGGAGGACTTCCTCAGCAGCCTGGGAGAGCTGTGCGGCCGGCACGGGATCCCGGTGGTGGCGGATGAGATCCAGTCGGGCCTGGGCCGCACCGGTCACTGGTTCGCTTCACTGGCCGCGGGCCTGGAGCCGGACATCGTGACCCTGGCCAAGCCGCTGTCCGGCGGTCTGGTGCCCATCGGCGCCACCATCGCCCGCAAGTCGCTGGTGCACAAGCTGCTTGGCGGCCTCGAGAGCAAACGGCACTCGAGCACCTTCGGGGGTGGCAGTCTGGCCGCTGCCGTTGCGGTCCGCTCCCTGGAGTTGATCGTCGAGGAGAACCTCATCGAGAAGGCGCGTCTGAACGGCGCGCGTGGCCTGAAGCGGCTGCGTGACATCCAGCAGGCCTACCCCAACTACCTGACCGAAGTACGCGGCAACGGCATGCTGTTCGCCCTCAAGCTCAAGAACGTGGTCAACCCCAGGCTGGTGCCCGGGCAGGAAGAGCTGATCCACCTGCTGGGCAGCACTCTGGCGCTGCGGGAGCTGCACATGAACGGCCTGCACGTGTGCTTCACACTGAACCAGTCGCAGATTGTGCGGCTTACGCCGGCGCTGAACATGCCTGACCACCTGTTCGAAGAGATGTTCGACAGGGTCGAGAACACTGCGCGCCGGAACCGGGGCAGCTGGCGGATGCTGCCACGCACCCCGCTGGGCAGGCTTACCCGCCTAGCCCGCCTGGCGCTCAGCAAGAACTGAGCCTCGCGCAGGACATGAAAAGGAAGACGGCCCGGAGGTTTTGATACCTCCGGGCCGCTCTTCATGACTTGGGTAAGTGCGGTCTAGCGGGTTTCACCTGCCAGCAGCGCTTCGACGGCGGCCTGCGCCTCGTCGAGTGCCTGCTGCGGGGTGGTTTCCTGAAGGACAGCCCTTACGACGGCGTTGCCGAGGATGTCGAAGCGGATCTGCTGCCACTCGGCCATGTTCGGTTCGAACTGGGCGTAGGGCAGCTGGTCAACGATCGCCTGGAAGTCAGGGTTCTCGTTGATGTAGTCCTGGTAGACGGCTTCCTGCGTGGCGGCGTCGCCCAGCGGGGCGTAACCGGTGTTCACTGAGAACACGGCGTTAACGGCCGGGCTGGTCAGGAAGTTGATGTAGTCACGGGCCACGGCCTTCTGTGCTTCGCTGGCGCCGGTGAAGACGAGCAGGTTGGTGCCCTGGAACACGCTGGCGCCGGGGTTGCCGTCACCGCTTCCGGGCATCGGGGCGATGCCGACGTCGAAGGTGGCGTTGTTGATGTAGTAGGTGTAGCCGGCGCTGGTGTCAGTGGAGAAACCATAGGTGCCGAGGCTGAAGCTCTCGTTGATGTAGCCGTCGGTGATGGGACGGGCGATCTCGGTGTCGTAGCTCATGTCGACCAGCAGCTGCAGCGCCGCCACGCCGATGTCGCTGTTGACCACCAGGTTGCCGGCGTCGTCATAGTAGTCGCCGCCCATGGAGAAGAACCAGTCTTCGTAGGTAGCGAGGTCACTGGGGCTGAACCAGTAGGTGGGTTCGCCGGTCATGAGGCGCAGTACTTCACCGGCGGTGTTGAACTCCTCAACGGTGGTGGGGACGCGCACGCCGTCAGCGTTGGCGGGGATGCCTGCGGACTCCAGTTCCGCGTCGTACTCCAGGAGCAGGTCACGGTTGAAGTAAAGCAGGTGGACGCTCTTGTTGAAGGGTACGCCGTAGAGGACGCCGTCCCAGCGCACGCCTTCGAGGAAGTTGTCGTAGATGTGGCTGGTCTCGATGCCCAGGGCCTCCAGGTCCTCGACAACGTCGGCGCGCAGGTAGGTGGCGATGTTGTTCTCGTAGCCCATGGCCATGACCGGCAGGTTGCCGGCTGCGGAGGCGGCCAGGATGGCGGTCGACAGGTCGGTGTAGTTGCCCTGGCCGACCGTGCGCACGCACACGTCGCCTTCGTTCTGACGGTTGAACTCGAGGGTCAGGTTCTCCAGGGTGGCGCGCAGGTTGCCACCGGTGAAGCCGTGCCAGAACTCGATGGACACTGGACTGCTGGCGCACAATGCGTCGATCTGGTCCTGTGCTTCCTGCTGGGCAAGACCGGTGCCCAGACCGGCCAGCAAGGCCAGGCTTACGGTCGTATTGGCGATCTTCCTGAACATTAGAGTACTTCCTTTCCTCTTGGATGCGCTTCGCACACCCCAACAACGTACCCGATGAGTGCGTGAGCGCGTCAAGAGAGTGTCAGGCTCACTTCAGGCCGGAGCGGGCGATCCCCTGGATGAACTGCTTCTGCACGAAGAAGAAGCCGATGATGATGGGCAGAACCGCCAGGGTCGAGGCTGCCATCAGGGCTCCGTAGTCGGTGCCGGCCTCGTCCACGAAGTAGCGCAGACCAACCTGGATGGTGCGCATCCGCTCGCTGTTCGTGACAATTAGGGGCCACAGCAGTGCGTTCCAGGAACCGAGGAAGGAGAACAGTGAATAGGTCACCAGTCCCGGAGTGGCCAGCGGCAGTGCCACCGTCCACAGCTGCGTGAACCAGCTGGCCCCGTCGATGCGGGCGGCGTCAAACAACTCCTGCGGCAAAGTACCGAAGAACTGCCGCAACAGGAAGATGCCGAAGGCACTGGCGATGAACGGAACTATAAGCGCGGGATACGCGTCTATCCAGCCGAGCCTGGCCAGGGTCACGTAGTTGGGGATCAACAGCACTTCACCCGGGATCATCAGGGTACCGATGACCATGATGAACACCACTTCCCGGCCCCAGAAGGGGATGCGGGCCAGCGCGAAGGCGGCGAGGCTGGCCACCACGATACCGGCCAGCACCTGCACTATCGCCGTGAAGGCCGAGTTGAAGAAGTACCAGCCGAAGGGCGCGGCGCGCCACGCGGCGACGTAGTTGCTGAATATGTAGCCGAAGGCTCCCGGGGAGGCGTTCTCGAACCTGACCTCCACCCAGTTGCGGGTGTTGCGCACGCCGTCGGCCGCCAGGGTGCTGGAAACGTACTCGCTGCTGCGGGGTATCCGCAGCTCCAGTGGCAGGCGGTTGAACGGGTCGCTGCCCACGTGATTCACTGTCACCGCGTAGGTAGTGAACTCTTCCCCGGATTCAAGCAGTTCCACGGTCGATTCAGTCTGGTCACCAAGCGGGAAGGTCAGCACACCGGACGGTCTCGGTACCACCACATCCAGGCCGGCACCGGGCTCGCCCTCCCTGACCTGCACCTCGAACTGCAACTCGCCTCCGGGTGACCAGCCGCCAACCAGCGCTCCCTTGAGACTCCCGCCCGTGCCCGAGCGGCCAAGGTTCCAGGCAGCCACCCAGTTGGCGGGCTGCATCTTGTGGGGCAGCAGCACGGGTACCGACTGGCCTGCCTCCTGGCGCGACTTGAGCGAGGTTGAGATCATCCAGTAGAAGGGGAACACCATCATGGCGGCGCCGATGGTCAGCACGGCGTAGATGAGGAAGCGGCCGAGACCGGCCCGCAGGCTCATGATTCCGCTCCCTGGCCGCCGCTGGCGAACATGCGCCGCTGCAGCAGCGTCAGCAGCAGTGTGAACACGAACAGGATGAAGGCCAGCGCGGAGGCGTAGCCGAAATCGAAGTCACGGAAGCCTTTCTGGTACA
>CAZBBU010000050.1:0-8556 GCA_964489965.1 uncultured bacterium | reverse complement strand
GGTCTCGAGCACGTCCAGGCCCAGTCTGGCGGCCAGCCGTTCCACGATCCTGGATACGGTGAAGGTCTTCACCACCCGGCCGCGGCCGCCCCTGGCGTGCAGATGCAGCAGCAGCACCGCGAATATCTGGTGGGAGTTGAAGAAAGTGCCGTCGGGAAGTACCACGCCCAGCCGGTCGCCATCGCCGTCGGTCGCGGTGACGAAGAGCGGGCCGTGCTCCCAGGCCACCTCCCGGGTGGCCCGGAGGTTGGGACCGATCGGCTCGGGATTCACACCGTGAAACATGGGGTCGGGCCGGTCACGGAACTCGAACAGCTTCCCTTCCAGGCCGTGTCTAAGGAACCAGCCTGCCAGCCAGCCGGCTGCCGCTCCACCCATGGCGTCGTGAATCACGCTGCCTTTGGTGCCGGTCAGCAGTTTCAGGTCCAGCAGTCCGTCAAGCCAGGCGTAGTAGTCGTCCCTGATGTCAAAGGTGGCCACCTGCGCTTCGGCCTGCTTCACGTCGCCATGAGACACGCTGGCCACGCGCGCGGCAACGTCCCGGTACAGCTCGTCTGTGGCACTCCCGCCGTACGCCCCCTTCCGCTTGAAGCCGGGCCAGCGGTAGGGGTTGTGTGATGCCGTGAGCATCACGGCGCCGTCCGCCCCGAGGTGCCGGGTGGCGAACGAGAGCGCCGGAGTGGGGATGTAATCGCTGCTCACGCGCACCTCCAGGCCTGCTGCATGCAGGACGCTGGCCACCGTTCCGGCGAAGTCGGCCCCCAGGAATCGCGTGTCATGCCCCACCAGCACCAGGCGCGCGCCACGGGCAGTGAGTGCATCGGCGTACCCCTGGGCGGCCCGCGCCAGGTTGGCGAAAGTGAAGCGCCCCGCGATCAGGTCACGCCAGCCGTCAGTGCCGAAACTGAGTTGGTCCGGGCTTTGAGTGTTCATGAGTCAAAGACTATCAGCACGGCTTACACTCAATCTCATGGCAATCGTCATCAAGTACGGCGGCAACGCCATGACCGACCCACTGGCAAGACGCGAAGTGGCCCTGGCCATCAGGCAGGCGGCACACGAGAAGCTGGCGCCCGTAGTGGTGCACGGTGGGGGGCCGTTCATCGCGGCCGAGCTGGAACGCGCCGGTGTGGAACACCGGTTCAGGCGAGGCCTGCGCGTCACCACCACTGAAGCGCTGCCCCTGGTGGAACGGGCACTCACCCTGCTGGGCAAGGAGCTGGCCCAGGAGATCGGTGGGGCACTCGGGCTGACCGGCAGGGACGCCGGCCTGCTGCTGGCGGAAACGTTCGACGACGAGCTGGGCAGGGTGGGTCGCATGGTCAGCGTCAACGGCCGGCTGCTGACCGATCTGCTGTCACTGCGCATAGTGCCCGTGATCGCCAGCCTGGCTCTGGACGGTGCGGGAGGCGCCCTCAACGTCAACGCCGACGAAGTGGCCGGCTCCGTGGCCGCAACCCTGGATTCACCGGTACTGTTCCTTACCAACGTGAGTGGCGTTCTGGACGATCCGGCGGATCCTGACTCGCTGGTCGCGCGGCTCAGCCGCAGTCAGGCCCTGGCACGAATCGCGGACGGGCGCATCAGCGGTGGCATGATCCCCAAGGTCGAGGCTGCACTGAAGGCGCTTGAGGATGGAGCCCCCAGTGCCGTGATCGCTGACGGCCGAAGCCGCAGCAGCTTCCTGGCATCGTTGCGGTCGCAGGCGGGCACCACCTTCACTCTCGATTGACGGGGATGTGAATACTCCGACATCAGCGCCTACGTAGCGCGTGAGATTCAGCACTTCCGGGATGTGTGAGTGGATTATGAGCGTCTGTGACGCGGATTCGGGCTCTTTTGGTGTTCACAATTCCAGCGTCAGAGTGTTAGACTGCCTACGATGTCAGCCCCCCGTCTCTGCATTGTCGCGTTCGTATGCCTTCTTGCCGGCTCAGCCGCAGCGCAAAACCAAATCACCGTAGCCAAACAGGACACGCTCTGGAGCCTGTCCCGAACCTACGGCACCACGGTAGAGGCATTGATGGCCGCCAACAATCTGGAGAGTGACACGATCCGGGAAGGTACCGTTCTGAACTTGCCGGCGGACGCCGCTCTCCCGGCCACGGCGCCCGAATCGGACGCACCGCTGGACCAGGAGGCAGACACAGAGACTGAAGCACCCACGGCAGCCGCCGCGGCAGCAGAACCCCAAGCCGCAGCGGCCGTTTCATATCCTGACGCTGAGGTCTATACCGTGCAGCCGGGTGACAGCCTGTACTCCATCGCACGCGCTTACGGATTCACTCTGGAGGAGTTCATGGCCATCAACGGCCTGCGCTCTGACGTCATCAACCCGGGCCAGATACTCAAGACCCGCGGCGACGAAAGCGGGCAGTTCGTCACCATCGTTCAGCCCGGTGATGACCTGGCCAAGATCGCCGCGCGCCACGGCATCAGCGCCCGGCAGCTGGCAGCAGCCAACTCCATCACGCTGCACACCGTACTGAATCCAGGTCACCGCCTGACCGTGCCGCCGGCAGACTACGTCGTCGCCGAGACCGTCGATTCCGGACCCGGAGACATCGGTGGCGCCGCCGGCCCCACCATCACGGTGCAGCCGGGTGACAGTCTGTGGAACATCGCGCGGCAGCACGGCACTACGGTCGAAGACATCATGGCCCTGAACGGCCTTTCAAGCAATAACCTGCGTGCCGGCCAGAGCCTGCGGCTCGTGCCGGGCGCCACGCCCTCAGCCACCGCCACCGGGGCCAGCACCGCTGACATGATCTGGCCGGCCACCGGCGCCATCACCTCCCGCTTCGGCTGGCGCTCACTGCGCATCGGCGGTACCAACATGCATTACGGCCTTGATATCGACGGTGACACAGGAGACCCCATCTACTCCGCCACCGCCGGAGTTGTCACTTTCAGCGGCTGGCGCGGCGGTTACGGCAACCTTGTGATTGTGGAAGCTGACGGCGTTGAGTATTATTACGCCCATGCCTCTGAACTGCTCGTCAGCGTTGGCACCATCGTGGCGCCCGGAACCACGCTTGCGCGGATCGGCACAACCGGCAACGTCACGGGTTCGCACCTGCACTTTGAAATCAGGGTGGACGGCAGTCCCGTCGACCCACTGCCCGTGCTTGAAGCACGGGCCGGCAGTCGCTGACCACACTACCGCGAGCGTACGGCCAGCGGAGGCTTAGTTGCAACTCGTCGTAATCGGAGACATTCACGCTCAGGAGTACAAGCTCTGGCGCATGCTGCGCGAGACGGGGCTTGCAGACCGTGACCGCAAGCCCACCGAGCGTGCCCTCAAAGATGCGGATTACAGGCTGGTGCTTCTGGGTGATCTGGTTCACGCCAAGAGCCGCGACCGCTACTCGGAAATCGCCGGTGTCAAAGAGTACGACGAGTACAATCCCGAACACCTGCGCAAGGCCGAGCTGAAGCAGGAGGAGTTCCTGCGTGAGGTGAAGGCGTTCCAGGAGTCCCTGCCGCCCGGCCGCATGGTGATCCTGATGGGCAACCATGACTTCAATGCCGTGACGGAACAGGGACCACTGCGCACCGATGACGTGACCCACCTGGAGTGGAAGGAAGGCCAGCCTCTCCCCCAGGACCTTCATGACTGGATCAGCAGCTGGGATTACGAGTTCAAGGAGTCAGGCATCCACTGCGCCCACGTTGGTCCGCTGCCTGAGCACAACAGGTTCGACCAGGACTTCTACCTGGAGAACCGGCGGCGCTGGCTGCAGGTGGACCGTGACTTCCTGGCGGACACGCCATACCGGCTCGGCGTTTACGGGCATACGCCGGTGCGCGGCGGCCTGAACCTGGCTTCACAGGGTCATGCCATCCTGCTCGACACGAACGGCTTCCGCGACGAGTATTCCTGGCTGCTCATCGACATCGAGGATGACAACTACCGCGTACGCCTGCAGGGCCTGTTCTTCGACGAGATAATCAACCGCTGACGCACACCTGCCAGCCGGCTCACGCTCAGTTGATGTTCACGCTTCCATTGCCCGGCACGAACGCGGCCCACACCTTGAGCCCGGCCAGGTTGACTATCCCGCCATCCTGATCCACGAACAACAGGCCGCCGGCCTGCGCCGGACCTCCCAGGCGCCACTCGCCATGTGTGACCCTGCCGTTGAGCAGGAGGGTGGCGGCTCCACCCGTATCCATCGCCAGATAGAGGCGACCCTCAGTGTCGATCGGCATGGCCGTGACCTGCGCGATGACCACGGCATCCACCGTCACGTTCTGGCCGTTGGCGGCGTCCACGCCGCGGCTGGTCCCGCGCAGCCACTGGTAAGAGTTGCTGCCGGCCTGGTAGACGAACGTGCTGACTGCACCACCATAGTTCACGGCTGCGGACTGCGCGGCATCAGCGACCTCGCTCAACTCCGGAATGTTGTTGCTCACCTGCGTACTCTGGTTGAGTCCCAGCGCATTGAGAGCACTGCGCAACTGACCGCCCTGCGTATAGAGGTTGTAGGGCGCGTTCCGGTCCCCGGAACGGGTGAACTGCACTGATCCGGGTCGCTGCGCGTTGATGGTGGGGCCACGACCGCTTTCGATGGCCGCAAGTGCTTCAGGAGAGCATCCGTCATGCACCAGTACGCCGTTCAGCCCGGCGGCCAGGTCCAGGAAGTACGGTCGGGCGCTGCGGATGGGGCCGACCACTCCGGCGTCGCGGTTGTAATAGACCGCCATGAGCCTGGTTATGCCGCCCTCTACAGGCATCTCGGCGATGAAGTCGGCAGAGCTGAGGCCCGACTGCGGGAAGCCGTTGTCGGTGTTGTCCAGCAGCACGGCGATAGGACGTTGCCTGTTCTCCAGCACTTCACGGGTCAGGCTGAACAGTGGCGCGCCATCGCCCACGCCCTCACCTTCGGGTGATTCGGCCACGCCCAGGCCGTCATCCGTCTCGGCCTCGCGCGTCTGCCCCGCTTCGTCAGCGTTTCCACCTTCAAGCATGTTGTCGATGCGGTTGCTCGGCGAGTCCGCCGGTCCTTCAGGTGCAATGCCGGCGAGTGGCGAGCCGGGCTCAGGTTCGCCTTCCTCATCGGCCTGAAGCTGCGGTTCTGCACCCGGCATCTCCGTTGGTACCACCACCGTGGCTGGTTCATCCGGCGGGAAGTCGGTGGTCACGTCGGCTTCGATGCCTTCCTGTTCCTCGCCGGTTTGGGGCGCAGCGGGATCCTCGCCGACCACCAGGTCATCCTCACCGGGGCCAGGGGTTGGTTCGGGTTCGGCTGCCTGTTCGGGTTCAGGCTCGACCGGCTCGGGCTCAACCACGGGCTCGGGCTCCGGTTCCGGCTCAACTACCGGCTCTGGTTCAGGTTCCGGTTCCACCACGGGCTCGGGCTCCGGCTCAGGTTCGGGCTCAACTACTGGTTCCGGTTCCGGCTCAGGTTCAACCACGGGCTCGGGTTCCGGCTCAGGCTCAGGTTCCACAACCGGCTCCGGTTCAGGCTCCGGCTCAGGTTCCACCACGGGTTCGGGTTCCGGTTCCGGCTCGGCGACAGGTTCAGGTTCGGGAGCCGCCTGCTCCAGCACTTCGACCTCCGGCTCCGGAACAGGAATCGCAAGTTGGGTCGGAGCCTCCAGCGGGGTCAGAACGGTCTCGTCCTCAACCAGCGGCTGCTCCGGCACGTCCGCCAGAGGCAACTCGGGTACGACCGGCTCAGGCTGGGGAACGGTCGGCTCCGGCGCTTCTGCCGGTACCACGGGTTCCGGTTCGGGCTCGGGTTCAGGTTCGACCACCGGTTCCGGTTCCGGCTCGGGTTCCGGTTCAGGCTCAACCACAGGCTCAGGCTCAACCACCGGTTCCGGCTCGGGCTCAGCCACAGGCTCCGGCTCCGCCACCGGTTCAGGCTCCGGCTCGGGCTCAACGACGGGCTCGGGTTCCGGCTCGGGTTCGACAACAGGCTCGGTTTCGGGTTCGGTCTCAGGCACTTCCTCCGCCGTTTCCGTACCCTCACCGGGCGTCTCCGTCAGCGCCTCGAGTGCTTCCTCTTCCGCTACGGGGTCGTTGGCGGGCGGCTGCTGGGTCAGTGCATCAGGCTCAGGGGCTTCAGCGAGTTCCTGCTCAGTCACCCGGGCTTGCGGGTCGCCTTCAGCGTCCGCCTCGACGAGCGGTTCGGGCGCCAGGGCAGCGGGGTCGTCGACTGCCGCTGCGTCAGTCCGTTCCTCAGAGAAGGCGGGGGTACCGACCTCGATGACTATGAACTGTTCCGGCCGTTCCACCGGTCGCTGCAGCCAGGCCGCCAGGATAAGCAGCAGCACCGCCAGGTGCAATGCCAGGGACAGCAGCGCAGCACGCCGCTTGTCGGGGTCCTGGAAGACCTCTGTGACCGGCCGGAACAGCTTCACTGTCAGTTGCCCGTGGAAATGGCGATGCGTGTGCCACCTGCGGTCGTGATCAGGTCCATCACCCGCACCGACAGGCCGTGGGTGATGCTCTGGTCCGCCCGCAGCACCACCGTGCTCTGCCCGAGGTTGTCGATCTCAGCACGCAGCGCCTGCACCAGTGATTCCTCGGTCACCTCAGTACTGCCCACAAATATCCGGTCATCGGAAGTGATGGTTACCGTGGGCAGCTCGCCGGACTGCGCCTGGGCCGACGTGGCCTGCGGCAGATCCACCGGCAGCGCCTGGTTGATGGTGATGAATGTGGTGGAGACCATGAAGAAGATCAACAGGTTGAACACCACATCGACCATGGCGGTCATGTCCAGAACGGGGGTCGGCCGATTACGGCGTGACAGGCGGCGACTGCGCATGTCAGTCCGCCGTTTGGACGGGCCGCACTGCCCGCTTCTCCTCGCGCCGGTCCAGCACCACCTGCACCACGTTGCCCATCAGTTCCTCGCGACGCCGCTCCACTTCAGTAAGCATGCGATCCACGCGACTGGCAAGGTAGTTGTGGCCGATGAGTGCCGGTATGGCCAGGATGAGGCCCGCAGCGGTGGTGACCAGCGCCTGACCGATACCGCCTGCCAGTGCTTCCGGGTTACCGATGTTCAGGTTGGCCAGCTCGCCGAAAGCGATGATCATGCCTGTGACGGTGCCGAGCAGACCCAGCAGAGGTCCCAGCTGCGCGATGGTGGACAGGGCCCGCAGACCGCGCGAAAGGTTCTGCTCTTCCTCGATCAGGCCCTCCTGGAAGGCCGCCTCTACTGCCGGGCGCCCGTAAGGGATCCTGTTCAGTGCCTTGTTCAGCACGCGGCCCACCGGACCCCCGTGTTCCCGGGTGATCGTGATGGCCGCCTCGAGGTTACGGTTCAGCACCGCACTGTTCACCTTCTGCATGAGCGTATCCACATCCATGGGCTCGCGCGAGATCTTGAAAAGCCTCGTGAAGAACAGGTAAACCGCGTAAACAGAGACCAGAATTATGATTGCGAGGACTATGCCTCCGCTTTGCAAGAGATCCATGTGGTGACCTTCCAACCCCCGATCAGCTGCAGTCAATGCTATGTGGCTGCGCTTTGAGCCTCATGAGAGGGCCTCAGCCGGTGTTCCGCAATGCGGCGGAGACGCCCTGCAGGCTCACCATCATGGAGTATTCCAGCTGCTCACGCGCGGAACTGTCCGCTGGCTCACCACCACCCATGGCGACGTCGCCACGAAGCCTGCCGAGCAACTCCACCTGCAGGTAACTGATCGGATCCACGTACGGATTGCGGAGTTCGACTGACCGGGCCAGGGTCACGTCGTCAGCCAGCAGGCGCGAGTCAGTTACCTGATGCATGAGTTTCACCGTCAGGTCGAACTCATCCATGACCCGCTTGCCGAAGTCTTCCCGCAGACCCTCCGGCACCAGCCGCAGCCAGGCACGGAACACTGCCATGTCACTCTTGGCAAGGCTCATCTGGGCGAAGTCCAGTACCGTCCTGAAGAACGGCCACTCGCGGTACATCACGCGCAGGTCCTCGAGCGGCACGGCGGCCAGCCCGGTGCCCAGGCCGTACCAGCCGGGCAGGATGGCGCGCGATTGCGTCCAGGAGAACACCCAGGGGATGGCGCGCAGGTTCGCCAGTGACCGCTCACCCTTCCTGCGTGCGGGACGTGACCCGATCTGCAGCCGGCTGATCTCCTCTATCGGCGTGACAGTGTGATAGAAGTCCAGGAAACCGTCTGCCTCCAGCAGTTCCCGGTAGCAGGTCAGGGCTGCGGCACTCGCCTGATCCATGACCTCCCTGAAGCGGGGCCTGACCTCCTCGGGCTCGCCTGCATCGCGCGCGGAGCTGATAAGGAAAGCGTGAACCAGCTGCTCCAGGTGCCGGTGCGCCAGGTCCGGGTCCGAGTAGCGGGCGCTGAGGGCCTCACCCTGCTCGGTGATGCGCATCTTGCCTGCAAGTGAACCCGGTGGCTGCGCCAGGATTGCCATGCCGGTGGGCCCTCCGCCCCTGCCGATGCTGGTGCCGCGACCATGGAAGATGCGCCATTTGACACCTGCCTCACGGCACACGGCGGCCACGCCCTCCTGCGCCTGAAACAGGGCCCAGTTGGCGGTGAGGAACCCGGCGTCCTTGTTCGAGTCCGAGTAGCCGATCA
>CAZBBU010000049.1:0-8698 GCA_964489965.1 uncultured bacterium | reverse complement strand
GACCTTGTCACTGGCTGGTGCCATCCTTACGGCCGCCGGCCTGAGCTTTCTGGGAATGGGTGCGCAGCCACCGACCGCCGAATGGGGCGCCGACCTGAACGGTGCACGCAGTTACCTGCGTGAGGCACACTGGCCCGTGACCTTCCCCGGCATCGCCATAGTGCTTACGGTACTGGCACTGAACTTCGTGGGTGACGGCCTGCGGGATGCCCTGGATCCACGCGGTCTGGCTGACTGAGCCTCAGGCCTGCAAACTCAAGAAACTCGCCCCGCCCGAACTTCATCGGGCGGGGCGAAAACGTTGTGTGTGTACCGGTTCAGCCGTTCCTGAGCGGCCGATCATCATCTGCAGGCGGACTGGTCGCCTCCTTGTCAACCGGCAGCGACGGATCGGCCGGTGCGGCCGGTGCCTCCGTGTCACCCGGCAGCCTGCTGACAGGCGCCGTTTCGTCCGCGACCGGCTGGGCTTCAGCCGGGGCCAGCGGCCCGGTGTCGTGAGTCGGTTCAGTCCCGACTACGGCTGTGTCAGCGGGTCCCAGCGGGTCTGCCGGTGCGGCGGGCACCTCCGTCACGGTGGCCGCGGCCGCTGCGGCCGGTGAATCCGCCGGGGTTGCCGCGGATACGTCCGGCGCGGCCCCCTGGGAGGTGGCCGGACTTTCAGGCACCACAGTGGCGACGTTGCCGGTGCCCCGCCTGTTCATGAGGTAACTGGCGAGCCAGTAGAGCAGGCCTGCCACCACGATGATGGGAACAAGAATGATCAGCAGCCGCCAGATGAGGCCGGACACTGCCTGGAAGAGCCATCCCAGGCCGCTGAATATCCAGCCAACGACCCAGAGCATGCCGGTGCCGATCAACAGTGCAATGGCTCCGAACACTACGAGTTCGACAATTTCCTGGACGGACCGTTTCATGACCGGAGTATAGCAAAGGCACATGTGCGTTCCGTCAGGCGCCGGGCTGAAGCTGGCCTGCCTGACGACCCGGAATGCACCTGCAGGACGGTACACTGGCACGTGACCGAATTGCATCTCGAACGCATGGTTCACGGCGGTGCCTGCCTGGCAAGGCTGCCGGACGGCAAGCTGGCTCTGGTACAGGGCGGCATTCCCGGGGAGACGGTGCTCACTGAACTCAAGTCCGCGTCAGGCGTACTGCAGGGCTTCGTGGAGACCGTGGTCGTCGCCAGCCCGGACCGGGTTGAGGGCACGGAGCACCCTGGTCTGGACCTGGATCATGTGAGCTACCCGCGGCAGCTGCAACTGAAGCAGGACATAGTGCAGGACGCCCTGCAGCGTGCGCTGCCCCGGGACGTCGAGACGCCGCCGGTCCTGCCGGCAGTGGCGGCACCCCGGGTGTGGGGCTACCGCAACACGGTCCAGCCGGTGGTCAGCCGCGGTGAGCTTGGTTACCGCTGGCCCGGCAGCCACGAAGTGAAGCACCTTGAAAGCGACGTCGTTGCCAACGCCGGCGTGCAGGCCGCCTGGCAGGTGATCAGGGATACCGGTGTAGCGAAGGGCGTGCGGGAACTGGCCATCCGCGGAAACGACAAAGGCGAGGCGCTGGTGGCGTTGATCGCAGCGGCCTCGCCACGCAACTACCTCGAGTACGCACATGATCTGGTCAGGGCCGGACTGTCAGGTGTTTCCTACGCCGAGTACGACCCGCGCGGCCGCTTCAGGCGCGGCAGCAGGCGCCTGACCGGCACCCGGCAGATCACCGAGAGGTTCGGCAGGTTCGAGCTCTCGATGACTGCAGTCAGTTTCGCGCAGCCGAACGCGGGAGCAGCAAGTCAGCTGTACCTGAAACTTCAGGAACTGGCGGGGCAAGGCGAACTGGCGCAGGACCTGTACGCCGGTGCCGGCGCCATCAGCTTCCACCTGGCGGACGGCTTCAGGCGGGTGCTGGCCTATGAGATCGACCAGGACAGCGTGAAGCGCGGACGCAGTGACGCAGAACGGCTGGGCATAAGCAACGTCGAGTTCGAACCGGGTGACGTCAAACGTCTGGAGCTCGGTCCGGCCGCGGAACTGATCACAGTGGACCCGCCCCGGGCCGGCCTGGGGCGCGAGGTCCGTGAGCTCATCCAGGGCAGCAGCGCCCGCAGCCTTGTCTACGTCTCCTGTGACGCTGCCACCTGGGCGCGTGACGTGGCTGAGTTCCTCCGCGCCGGCTGGCGGCTCACGCACGCCGAGCCGTTCGACTTCTACCCGCACACGCATCACGTTGAACTGCTGTCAAGACTCGACCGTTGAAGGGCTATCATCAGTTTCATGTCGAATGAGATCCAACCGGTTTTCGGTGCTGACGGCCTCCTGCCGGTGGTGACCCAGGATGCGGCCGATGGTCAGGTGCTCATGCTCGCCTGGGCCAACCGCGAGGCGCTGGATGCCACGCTTCAGAGCGGCCAGGCGCACTACTACAGCCGCTCCCGCCAGGAACTGTGGCGCAAGGGCACGACCAGCGGCAACACCCAGGAAATCGTGGCCGTCAGGCTTGACTGCGACGGCGATGCGCTCCTCTACCTGGTCAGGCAGACCGGCCCGGCCTGCCACACGGGCGAGCAGAGCTGCTTCCACAACGACCTGAGGGCAGGCCGTGAAGAGTTCAGGTCGCTTCCCAGCCAGGCGGTCCGCCTTCTCGACAGCGTAGTCGCTGAGAGGCTCAACGAACTGCCGGAAGGGTCTTACGTGCGCAACCTGCACGAACGCGGGCTGGGCTACATCGCCCAGAAGGTCGTGGAGGAAGCCGGGGAGACCATCGTGGCGGCCCTGCAGGGTAATGACGCCGAGTTGCAGTCCGAGGCTGCCGATCTGCTGTTCCACCTGACAGTGCTGCTGCACGAGAGCGGTTCCGGACTTGCCGGACCTGCCGGCGTGCTGCTGGAGCGGCACGCCGCCCGGACCGACTGACAACCGCGCCAAGGCGGGTCGGATTCGGCTGCCACGTGCAAAGATTGGGTTATGGACAATGAGCGGGTCGAGGACATCACTGACGGCGATGTACTGAAACTGGAACGCGAGCTGGTGCTTGAGGTGGTGCGCGTCACCGAGGAGGCGGCCATCGCCGCCAGCCGTGTGGCTGGCAAGGGCGATTCCGACCTGGTCGACCAGGCGGGCACCGATGCCATGCGCAAGGTGCTGAACGAACTTGACATCGCCGGAGAGATCGTCATCGGTGAGGGCGAACGGGATGAGGCGCCGATGCTCTTCATCGGCGAGAGGGTCGGGCGCGGCGGTGAGGACGCCTGGGACGTCGACATTGCCGTGGATCCCGTGGAGGGCACCAGCATCACCGCCAGACTGGTGAACAACGCGGTGGCCGTGATTGCGGTGTCGGAGAAAGGCGGCCTGCTGCAGGCGCCCGACACCTACATGGAGAAACTGATAGTGGGTCCGCCGGCCGCGGGCAAGGTGGACCTGCGCTGGCCCGTGGCCGCCAACCTGCACGCGGTGGCGCTCAGTCTCGACCGCGCCATCGATGACCTGACCGTGGTGATCCTGGACCGGGAGCGGCACGAAGGGCTTATCCAGGAGGTACGTTCCGCCGGTGCCCGGGTGAAACTGATCGGCGATGGCGACGTGATAGCGGCGATCTCGGCAGCCGTGCGCGGCACCAACGTGCACGCTGTGATGGGCACCGGCGGAGCACCGGAGGGCGTTCTGGCGGCAGCGGCACTCAAGTGCCTGGGTGGTGAGATCCAGGGACGTTTCCGCCCCCAGGACGAAGCGGAAGCCGCCAGGTGCGAGACGGCAGGTGTGTCACTCGAGCGGGTGTACGGCACCAATGACCTGGCGCCGGGGCGCAGCATAGTCTTCAGCGCCACCGGCATCACCGACGGAGACCTGCTGCACGGAGTCAAGTTCTTCCGGGACGGCGCGCGCACCCATACGCTGAGCACGGGCTTCCGCTCCCAGGTGGTGCGCTTCGCTGACAGTGTGCACCTGTTCAAGAGGGGAGCGCGCGTCAACATCCACCTGTGATGTGACGCGCGCTCCCCTTCGTACTGCGGCTTGCTGCCGGCGCTGGCTTACTCCAGCCGGCGGCCGGCTTCCTCGTAGAAGTAACGGTAGGTGTCGAACGCCGGTTCGATCTCAACCGCCATGCCGTAGTGACTGCGGGCGTCGGCGTAGTTGCCGGCCTCGAACTCAACGCGGCCAAGCCAGGCCCAGGCCTCTGCGTAGCCTTCGTTCAGCACTGTGGCGCGGGCGAAGCGCTCACGTGCCTGGCTGAATGAGCCGGCCTCATAGAAGCTGACGCCTTCACGGAAGGCATTGGCGGCGTCCACGCCCCAGCGGGCCTGGTCACGCGCCAGGTCACGGAAGTAGGCGGCTCGGGTGTCAGTGGGATCACGTTCGGCGACGGTACTCCAGTAGGCGATGGCCTGCTGCGGACGGCCGAGCTCCATCAGGATGCGGCCCGCCCAGGAGGCAGCCTCGAGGTCAAAAGGCACCTGGTCGATCACGCCCAGGTAAGTGGCCAGGGCGCCCTCCAGGTCACCACGTTCGTACAGTGCGTATGCACTGCGGTGACCGGCCTCCACGAAGTACTGGGTGGCTTCGGCGTCAAGCGAAAAACCACGGGCCAGGTAGTCCTGCCACATCGTCCAGGCCGGTCCATACCAGTTGGCCATGGTATGGGCTATCGCCTGGAAGCGGTATGGTTCCGGATTTGCGGGTGCCAGCGAGATGGCCTGCTCGATGTGGGCGAAAGTCTGCTCCCAGAGCGGGCGGTCAGGATACTGGACGGGGTAGGTTGCCAGCGCTTCTGCGGCAGTGGCCCGGGCAGCGGCCAGCCGCTCTGCGGCGGCGTCCGGGAGCGGTTGTGCCAAGGTGGATGTGCTGAGAGTCAGTATGGTGAGTAGCAAAAGGAATGCGCGAAAAGTTTGTTTCATGATTCCTCCTCGCAGTATGTTAGCAGACGGCAAGTAGTACCGAGGGAGCAGCCGACACCATCTCAACTGCCCAGCAGTTCAGTGGCTTCCTCGCTGGCAAGCCAGTTCCTGAGGGCCCTGACTGCCTTGCCCCGGTGGCTCACCCGCCGTTTCTCCTCCTGGCTGGCCTCAGCGAAGGACTTGCCCAGCTCATGCGACCAGAAGATGGGATCGTAACCGAAGCCCCGGCGGCCCCTGGGGCCTTCCAGGATGCGGCCGCGGCATTCGCCACGGAACACGCGCACCTCGCCTGCCGGCAGCGCCAGAACCAGCGAGCACTTGAAGCTGGCCCCGCGCGCTTCCTCGGGCAGGTCACGCAGGTTGTCCAGGACCAGTGCGATGCGTTCGCCATCGCCTATCTGCCCGCCGAAGCGGGCGGAATGAATGCCGGGACGGCCGTCCATGGCGTCGATCTCGATTCCGGAATCGTCAGCCAGACTGGGCAGCCCCGAGCCGACTGCAGCGAAACCGGCTTTCATCAGCGCGTTCTCGTCATACGAGGTTCCGGCCTCGGGCGGGAACTCACCCAGGTTCACGTCAGCGGTGCCGAGCAGTTCGATGTCCGGCAGGGCCTCACGGAACTCTTCGAGCTTGCCCGGGTTGGAGGTGGCGAGAAGCAATCTCAGGCGGCTCATGCGCGCACCGTACCCAGCTGGGGACGCACGCGGTCCAGCAGCGTTGCCACGGTCGCCACGCCGCGGCCCACCAGGTTCACGTACTGTTCGGCTGGAACCGGTCCTGCCTCGCTGCCACCCTGCACCTCGATGATCTCACCCGCTCCGGTGGCCACCACGTTCAGGTCCAGGCTGGATCTCTGATCCTCGGTGGCGTCCAGGTCCACCAGCGGCTCGCCGTCAACCATGCCGACGCTCACTGCCGCCAGCTCGGCCAGCAGCGGCCACTCGGCCAGCCGGCCATCGAAGACCAGCCTGTCCGCATATTGGAACAGCGCCGCGTAACCCGCCAGGATGCCGGCGCAGCGGGTGCCGCCGTCAGCCTGCAGCACGTCCACGTCCACAAACAGGGTCTGCCCCTTGAACAGCTCGAGTCTGGTCACGGCCCGCAGGCTCCGGCCGATGAGACGCTGGATCTCCTGGCTGCGACCACCCTGGTAGAGGCGTTCGCGGGGCACGCGCTGGCTGGTGGCACGCGGCAGCATCGCGTACTCGGCAGTGAGCCAGCCGGCGTTCTTCTGGTTGCGCAGGTGGGGCGGCAGGCGAGCCTCCGCACTGACTGTGGCCTGCACCCTGGTGTTACCCCATTCGACGATGGCGGAACCCTCGGCATGCATGTTCACTCCTGTAGTCAGGGACAGGCTTCGCAACTCACTGTTCGCACGGGAAGTTCGCATTCAGGACATGATTGCATGTCCTGAATGCGGAAGTCTGCTACTTGCGTGGATCGAGGGCGTCGCGCAGCGCGTCACCAAGCAGGTTGAAACCAAGCACCACCAGGATGATGGCCAGGCCCGGGAAGGTGGCAACGTGCGGCGCCACGGCCAGGTACTCGCGGCCGCGGGCCAGCATCAGACCCCACTCCGGTTGTGGAGGCCGGGCGCCCAGGCCCAGGAAACCCAGCCCGGCGGCGAAGAGGATGGCGATGGCCATCTGCAGGCTGGACTGAACGATCAGCGGGGCCAGTGCATTGGGCACCACGTGCCTGAACAGCGTGGAGAACCTGGTTCGGCCCAGTGCGCCGGCGGCCTCGATGAACTCGCGGTTCTTGATGGCCAGCACCGAGCCACGGACGATACGCGCGTAGATGGGAATGGCGGCGATGCCGACCGCGATCATCAGGTTGCTAAGGCCGGTACCGAAGGTGGCTACCAGCACGATGGCCAGGAGTATTCCGGGGAAGGCGAGGAGTGTGTCGATGACGCGTTGAATGACCAGGTCGAACCAGCCGCCGAAGAAGCCGGATACTGCACCGATCGGTGCACCGATCCCGATGCCGATACCCACGCTTATCAGTCCGATGAACAGTGAGATCCAGGCGCCGTAGACGATGCGGCTGAACACGTCACGGCCCAGTTCGTCGGTACCCAGCAGGTGGAAGGTGGCGGGGCCGTCAACCCCGAACAGGTGCAGGTCACTCCTGATCAGCCCGAACAGCCAGGTGTAGCTGTCACCTCGCTGGAACAGTTTCACCGGGTAGCTGACCGTCTCGTCCACACGCACTCCGCCTACCGGTGAGCGGGTTGACGGGCTGACCCAGATACCCGGTTGTCCCTCCGGTCCGCGCAGACTGACACCGACGTTCGGGGGAATGTAGGTGGTGCGCAAGTTCTGGGAATCCGGCGCGTAGGGAGCGATGAACGGTGCAAACGCCACCACCAGCAGGAAGAAGCCGATCAGGAACATGCCCAGCAGGGCGAGCGGATTGCGCAGCAGCCGGCGGCGCCAGCGGGGCGCTCTGGACTCCTGCGTGAGCTGGCCGGATTCAGTCATAACGGATCCTCGGGTCCACCAGGCCGTAGAGAAGGTCCACCAGCAGGTTCACAATGATGAAGGACATGGCGATGAGGAGTACTGCGCCCTGGACCACAGGGTAGTCCCGGGCCAGGATTGATTGCACCAGCAGTCTGCCGATGCCCGGCCAGGTGAACACCGTTTCGGTGATGACCGCACCCGCCAGCAGCGAGCCGAACTCCAGGCCACCAACGGTGATCACGGGGATGAGCGCGTTGCGCAGAGCGTGCTTGAACACCACGCTGCGCTGAGGCGTGCCCTTGGCCCGGGCGGTGCGGACGAAATCCTGTCCCAGCACCTCGAGCATCGCCGAGCGCGTCATCCTGGCGATGATGGCCGTGCTGGACACCCCCAGGGTGATGGCGGGAAGCACCAGGTGCGCGAAGGTGCCGCGGCCGGTTACGGGGAACCATTGCAACTCCACGGAGAAATACATGATGGCGAGCAGGCCGAACCAGAAGGTGGGCATGGACACGCCGATAAGTGCCAGGATCATGGCGAGTGCGTCGACCCAGGTGTTGGGCCTCAGTGCTGAGGCCACGCCCAGGCCGATGCCGACCACCAGCGCAAAGACGATGGCGGCGAGAGCCAGTTCCAGGGTGTGCGGAAAATAGTCTGCAAGGTCTTCGGTGACCATGCGGTTGGTGCGGGTGGACCTTCCCAGGTCTCCCTGGAAGACACCACCTATGAAGCGTTGGAACTGTACTGGCAGTGAATCGTTCAGGCCGAAGCGCTCGCGGATGCGTTCCACGGTTGCGGCATCAGCGTTCTCGCCGGCCATCAGCAACGCGGGGTCTCCCGGTGCCAGACGCACCATCAGGAAGACGATAATCAGCACGCCCAGCACGGACGGAAGTGCCACCAGCAGGCGGCGGAGCGTGTATTGAATCAAGAGTGGACCTCAGTCCCGACGGTACGGGGACCTGCAAAATGGGGTGGTTGTGGGGCGGAAGGCACTTCCTCCCGCCCCACGGGGTGAATCAGTCGATGCTGGTGTTGAAGGCGAGGACGCGCTCGGTCGGGTGGATGATCAGACCGTTGACGTTGTCACGCACAGCCACAAGCTGGGTTTCGGAGTGCAGGAACAGCCAGGCTGCATCCTCCCAGATGAGGGTCATGGCCTCTTCGTACATGGCCAGGCGCTCTTCGGGGTTGGTGTTGGTGCGGGCGGCGGACAGCAGCTCGTCCACGCACTCGTTGGCGTAGGCGCCACGGTTGGAGCCCACGGGGCGCTGCTGGGAGGAGTGCAGGAGCGGGAACAGGCCGTAGTCGGCGTCGCCGGTCACGGTACCCCAGC